>NZ_JBELFI010000011.1:0-13545 GCF_042093035.1 Yoonia sp.
ACGTGCTTGCCGCAGCCGAAGCCATCCGCGCCGCCGGCATCATGGAGAACCCTGTTGGCGGCGCTTACGCAGCTGGCTGGAACCTCGCGCAGGAATTCACCAATATGTATATCGGCACTGGTGGCGCGTTCTTTGAGCCCGGCACAGCCAATGTCAGCATTAATAACGCGCAAGGCGTCGAAGCGCTTGAGATGATGAAAGCGCTTTCTCAATATATGAACCCCGACTACCTGACACATGACAGCAACGCGACCTCTGCTGAATGGGAAGCGGGCAATGTCGCATTGATGAACATGTGGGGCAGCCGGACAGGTGTGTTGATGGATGACGAAGGCTCCGCACCGGAAGTCTATGAAAACACAATGGTTTCCGGCCCGTTGACCGTTGGCGACAGCGGCACCCCTGCGACGACGCTATGGTGGGACGGCTGGACCGTTGCCAAGAATATCAGCGACGCAGACGCCGCAGCAACTTTCCAGGCGATGGCAGCGGGCGTATCGCCGGCAATTCTCAACGATGAGACCATGGGCCAGGCTGTTTGGTTGATGGACGGCTACACGCCTGCACCCGTAAACGAAGGTGTTCTGGCCTCCGTTGCAGCAGGATCGCAGCCTTACCCGATGCGCCCCTTCCAGGGCTTGCTGCACACGGCACTGGGCGACAACATTGCAGATTTCCTGCAGGGCAATGAAAGCGCAGAGCAAACGCTGGCAGACATCGAAGCCGCCTATACGGCTGCTGCGACTGAAAAAGGGTTCCTTCAGTAAGGGCCGTTTAGCGGAAGGCGCAAGGCGCGCCTTCCCCTTTTCGATCACGGGGCAAATGACATGAAACACGCATCCTTTTTCTGGTTTGTCCTTCCCTCCTCACTGATGATGATATTGTTCATCGCCTTCCCGATTGTGTCGATCGTGACGCAATCGCTTTATCAGGCGCATGAGCAGGTCATCGTCGAGGTGGAAAACTGCGGCCCGTTTGGATGTACGACCGATACCTCCGTCGATACCGAAGCAACGGCCGCGCTGCGCGCGGCAGAGCCGCTTGGGCAATGGGCGGGTCTCGATATTTACAAAGACCGTAATCATCTTGCCTTCACCGAAGTGGGCGAGGCTTGGGCCAGCTCTGTCAGTATGCGGGATTTTGCAGGCGCGTTGATGAACCTGCCTTTCTATGACGCGATGGGGTTTACGTTGACCTACACAGCCGTTGTGACACCTCTGACCATTGTGCTTGGCTTCTTCATCGCCATCGGCGTGAATGCAGTGGCGCGGGCGATGCGGGGTCCAACGATCTTTTTCTCGCTACTGCCGATGATTGTGACACCACTGGTTGGCGCACTGATCCTGTTCTGGATGGTGGATGCCCGCGGTATTCTGGGCTCTGCGCTGCAATGGCTGACCGATGATCCTGATCTATCGGTCAAAGCCTCGACCCCGCTGATGTGGATCATGTTGATGGTCTACGGCGTTTGGTCATCAGCACCTTTTGCTTTCATTGTCTATTACGCAGGCTTGCAAACAGTGAATACCGACACGCTTGAGGCCGCGATGATCGACGGGGCGACCCGCTGGCAGCGGATCCGCTATGTCATCATTCCGCATCTGGTGCCGCTGACGACCTTCATTGCGTTGATCCAGTTGATGGATAACTTCCGCGTCTTCGAACCTATCGTCAGTTTCAGCGCGCAGGCACATGCGACGTCGCTGTCCTATGCCGTATTCAATGATCTGGGCGGCGAAACGCGGCTGTTGTCCTCTGCTGCCGCCACGTCTGTATTGACGATCATCGGTGTCGGGATTTTGTTATCTCCGGTCCTTGTGCGGACCTGGCGTGATTTTGGTAAGGCGAGGTAGTCCGATGTCAAAAGCCACCCGCATGCCCCCCACCATCAAGGTCTTTGCCTATAGCTTCCTTGGGCTCTGGCTTGTCATGGCCGCTTTCCCATTCCTTTGGACCCTTTGGGGGTCGTTTAAGGTGGAAGGGGATTTCTTTTCCAAAGCGGACTGGGCGAACTCCATTCTGGGCACGCTGACTGTCATTGAAACGGGCGGCAGCTTTACCGGTGCGGGCTACTACGGGGCTTGGGTACAGGAAGAATTCTGGCGCGCGGCGCTGAATACAGTGATTGTTTGCGTCGCGGTTGTGACCATTTCGCTGACATGTGGCACTTTGGGCGGCTACGCGCTGTCCCGATCCACCTACCGCTACGCGTTCTGGTTTCTGCTGTTTGCGCTGATGTTTCGCGCGACGCCGCCGATCACATTGGTGTCCGGCTACCTGTTGCCGTTCTTTGAATGGAACCTCTGGGGTCACTTGAGCACGACGATCATTGTTCTGGTGGCGATCAACCAGCCATTCACGCTTTGGATGCTACACGCCTTTTTCAAAAATATCCCCAAAGACCTCGATGAAAGCGCGATGGTTGACGGCTGTACGCGTTTTCAAGCCTTCCGCCATGTGATTATCCCGGTGATGTGGCCGGGGGTGATTACCACCGGGCTCTTTAGTTTCCTGTTGGCGTACAATGACTTTGCGGTAACGACGATGCTGCTGTCGAAGGAAAACCAGACGATGGTGCCGAAACTTGCCAGCTTCCTTGGCACAACACAGACCAAGGGCAACGTCATGTTTGCCGTTGCGGCGGTTGTGTCTGTGACAGCACCTTTGTTTGTGATGATTATCTTCTTCCAAAAACAGATCGTCTCTGGTCTGACAGCGGGTGCCGTGAAAGGCTAGATGATGAGTTTTCAATCGGAAAAGGCGCTGGTGCGCGCCCATTATGATGCGGTGTCCAAGGCTACGCCTGAGACTGTCGCCGCTGCGCTGGCAGAGCACACCAGCGCAGATTGGCACTGGCGTGGGATGCATCCTTTCTATGAACAACACTGTGCGCGCGACGTCGCCGCCAGCTTTTGGGCGCCATTTCTGAGGGCGATGACCAAGGTGAAGCGGCGGCAGGACATCTTCATTGCAGGGTACAATGAAGTCGATGACTTCCAGTCAGTCTGGGTGATCTCCATGGGTCATCTGATGGGGCTGTTTGATGCACCATTTCTGGGGATTAGACCAAACCGGCGCATCGCAATGTTGCGCTATGCAGAGTTCCACAAGGTCGTGGATGGCAAGATCGTTGAAACCGCAATGTTCTGCGATTTGATCCATCTGATGTCGCAGGCCGGCCAATATCCCCTGCCGCCACAGACCGGAATGCATTTGGTTCAACCGGGGCCTGCAACCCACGATGGGTTGTTATTTGACGATGCCGACCCGGCGGCAGGCAAAAAGACCCTTGGGATTATCAACGACATGATCGGCGATATCAACGCACATCAGAAATACGCCAGCCCGCAAGAGGAGCTGGCCCGGTGCTGGCATGACGACATGATCTGGTGGGGGCCGGATGGCATTGGTGCGACCTACACGATTGATCGCTACGTGGAGCAGCACCAAGGCCCGTTCCGCAAGCAGATCAAGGACCGCGTATTCAACGGCCATGTCTGCCGCTTGAGTGAAGGGAACTTTGGCGGGTTCTTTGGCTGGGCGAACCTGACGGTCACCAACGCCGGCGGCTACCTGGGAATGCCCGCTGGCACCCCGGCAGAAATGCGCGTTGTGGATATGTACCGACGTGACGGTGACAAACTGGCCGAGAACTGGATCTTCATTGATATCCTGCATTTCATGGCCATGCAGGGGAATGATATTCTGGAACGTATGCGCAGGCTTTGACGCGCAGGAGCCTCCGGCGGAAGTTATTGCGGGATTAAGAAATCAGGACACTAGCCCACGTCGGTCTTGCCGCGCCGGTCGTGGCGCAGGTTGGCGTAGAGTACATGGTTACGCCACCGTCCATTGATCTGCAAATAGCTTTGCGCCACACCTTCGTATTTATAGCCGCATTGCTCAAGCAGTCGACGCGAGGGGGCGTTCTCGGGCAGGCAACCGGCCTCAATCCGGCTCAGATCGAGGACAGTAAAGGCATGATGCACCACCGCTTCAATCGCTTCGCGCATATAGCCTTGCCGCGCAAAGGGTTCCCCCATCCAGTAGCCGGTGATACCGGATTGGGCAGGCCCGCGCTTGATGTGGTCCAGCGTGATAGCGCCCACCAATGCCTGATCCGATCGCCGCACGACAAAGAGGGGCATCGCCGTACCATTCGAGACCGACCGCTGTGCCCAGTAGACGCGATTGGTAAAGGCTTTGCGTGACAGATGGTCGGAGGCCCAGGTTGGCTCCCAGGGTCTCAGGAAGGCTTCACTTTGGCTGCGCAAGGAGGACCATGCCCGAAAGTCACTATGGGCTGGCAAGCGCAGCGTGAGCCTTTCCGTTTCCAGCCGGACCTTGCGTTTGGCCCCCAACATTCAGGCGGCCAGCCGTGCCTTCAAGGCGTCAAGCGATGGGGCAGCCTCTGCGGGACCATAAAGCGCCATGGCGGTGCCCGCCTGCCCGGTCATTTTGCCCGCAAAGTCTTTCACGTCACCGGTCGTCACGTCGTCAATATGTGTGATGGTTTCCTCAAGCGTTGGGATCCGATCCCAGATCGACAAAAGCCGCGCCAGCCGTTCAGCGCGGTTCGACGGGCTTTCCAGCCCCATCAAAAGACCCGCCTTCATCTGTGCCCGCGCCCGCGCGACTTCGACCGCCGACATGTCATCGGCGGCCCGCCTCATTTCGTCGATGGTGATATTGGCCAGTTCTTCGATTTGCGCCGCACTTGTGCCTGCATAGATTGTTGTCAGGCCGGTATCCTCATAGGCACCCGCCTGCGCAAAGATCGTATAGCACAAGCCACGATTTTCGCGGACTTCCTGAAACAGCCGCGATGACATGCCTCCGCCCATCACATTGGCATAGATCTGCGCGGTATAGATCGCCGGATCGCGGTAAGTCGGCCCTTCGAGCGCCAATGCGAAATGAACCTGCTCAAGGTTCTTGTTCTGCCGCCGCTCACCGCCGCCAAATTGCGCCGGTTGCAGCAATTCGGGCGCGCGCGCCACGTTGGGCAAGTGGCCAAATAGCGCCTCAGCCTGTGCGACAATCGCATCGTGGTCAATCGCGCCTGCTGCCGACAGGATCATTTGGTTTGGCCCGTAGTGTTCACCGACAAATCCTTGCAAGTCGTCACGGCTAAAACTGCTGACGCGCTCTGCCGCGCCAAGGATCGTGCGCCCAAGCGCCTGATCGGGATAGGCCACCTCTTGCAGCCAATCAAAGATGATATCGTCGGGCGTATCATGTGTCTGACCGATCTCTTGAAGGATCACGCCGCGTTCGACCTCGATCTCTGCGGGATCAAAGACTGGGTTCAGGAGAATATCGGCGATCACATCAAGGCCGAGTGCCACGTCATCCTCAAGCACACGCGCATAATAGGCTGTCATTTCGCGGCTGGTGTAGGCGTTGATATAGCCGCCCACATCTTCAATGGTTTCGGCGATTTGCAGTGCGCTGCGCGTTTTGGTCCCTTTGAAGGCCATATGCTCAAGAAAATGCGCGATCCCGTTTTGTTCAAGCCGCTCATGACGGCCGCCGGCCTGCACCCAAATGCCGATACTGGTGGATTTCAACCCAGGCATATCCTCAGTGACGATGCGAAAGCCGTTAGAAAGCGTGTGCAGTTGGATGGTCAATGGGCAATCCGTTCCTTGATGACCGCCTGGATTGCGGTCAGGTCATTGGCGACGCGTGTAATACGCTCCGGTCTGTCATAGAGGTCAGCCATGCGCGGGGGCAGCGGTGCCGCGACGCCGGATGCCGCTTTCACGGCATCGGGGAATTTCGCGGGGTGGGCCGTGGCCAAAGTCACCATCGGCGTGGCGCCAAGATGCGCCTCAGCCACATGGACGCCTACGGCCGTATGCGGACAAAGCAGTTCGCCGTGCAGGGCAAGGTAGGACTTGATCGCGGCACTTGTTTCATCCTCCGATGCGCGCCCCGATTTAAACGCGTCTTTGAGCATCTGATAGGCGCCCTGGCTGATCTGGAAACCCCCTTTTTTGAGATCCTCCATCTGCCCAGCCACCGCTGCACCATCACGATCATAGGCATCAAAGAGCGCGCGTTCAAAATTGGAGCTGACCTGAATATCCATGGACGGGCTGATCGTCGGTTCAACGCCGTCTTTGGTGTAAGCCCCGGTTTGAAGCGTCCGGTGCAGGATGTCATTGCGATTTGTCGCGACGATCAGATCAGCGATCGGCAAACCCATTTTCCTGGCAATGTAACCAGCAAAGATGTCACCAAAATTGCCAGTGGGTACAGTGAAGCTGATTTCGCGGTAAGGGGCGCCAAGCGACACTGCGGCAGTGAAATAATAGACAATCTGTGCCAGCACACGCCCCCAGTTGATGGAGTTCACACCGGCCAGTTTCACGTCTTCGCGAAAGGCAAAATCATTGAACATGTCTTTGACAGCAGCTTGGCAATCATCAAAGTCTCCGTCCACGGCCAGCGCATGGACGTTGCTTTCGGTTGGGGTCGTCATCTGGCGGCGCTGGACCTCCGACACGCGGCCATGCGGGTACATGATAAAGACGTCAACGGCCTTGAGACCGCGAAAAGCCTCAATCGCGGCTGAGCCTGTGTCACCGGATGTCGCACCGACGATTGTCACCCGATCACCAGAGCGCGACAACGCCGACTGGAACATCTGTCCGATAAGCTGCATCGCGAAGTCTTTGAAGGCCAGCGTTGGCCCGTGGAAGAGTTCCAGTAGAAAATGGTTGCTGTCCAGTTGCACCAAAGGCGCACGGGCGGCATGGCCAAAACCGGCGTAGGCTTTGCCGATCAGCTTGCGGAATTCTGCATCTGTGAAGGTATCCCCGATAAAGGGGCGCATGATCTCAAACGCGACGTCTTCGTAGGATTTGCCAGCCAGCTTGGCGATCTGCGCGGCAGTCAGGGTCGGCACATCTTGCGGCACATAGAGCCCCCCATCACGGGCAAGACCCGTCAGCATCGCCTCTTCGAATGTCAGGCTCGGGGCCGTGCCGCGGGTAGAGATGTAGCGCATCTGACTTCAGGCTTTCGTGGGGCGCAATATGCGCAGTATCAGGTAAAGGCTCATAATCGCCCAGACAGCGGCCAGCAAGAACCATGTCAAGGCATATGCCAAATGATCGTTCTTTATCGTGGTGGTATTGACCGGCAAGGCGATCAAGCGCGGGTCTGCGGGGGTGGCTTGGGATACCACCACCATCAACGGCAGCGTATCCAGCGCGACTGACATCGTCTCGATATTGCGCGCAAACCAGATATTGGCGCCAAGGTCAGGATCGGGGGTTTGCGCGTTCTGGTCATCAGGCCAAAGCAATGTGCCGATGATTTGCATTTCCGCTACCAGCGGCGCCGCGGCTTTGTTGTCGATTGCCAGCAGACCCAGATCGACCAGGATGGCCCCAAGAACGGTATCGACCTTCGAAATCACGCGGTAGCCGGTGCCTGCCTCCGTCCCTGATACCAAAACGTGCAGTTCTTCACCTGTGGGGGTCCCGGTCAGCGTCACGCGGGTGTATTCATTCACCTCTTCCGAAACATCAAGTGACAGTGGCGCAGGTGGCGCGGTCAAACGCGCCTCAATACTGGCCAGAACGCCTTCCTTCCAGGACAAGCGTTCTACCTGCCACAAGCCAAGACTGATAAGCACACCGCAACCTGCGATACCAAGGACCAATGGAAAGAGAATTTTGCGTAGCATTGCGCGTCCCGAAACTCAAAACGCGCGAGTTATGCCCCGCGCGTTTTCAAAGGTAGGGTGGAACATTGCCACCCTACGCAAGAGGTTTGCCTATATGCCCCAGATATAAACTGCGAAGAACAGGAATAACCAGACAACGTCAACGAAGTGCCAGTACCAGGCCGCCGCCTCAAAACCCACGTGCTGTTCAGGGGTGAAATGCCCGGCACGCGCCCGCAAGTAGCAGATAAACAGGAAGATTGTTCCGATAATCACGTGGAAACCATGAAAACCCGTGGCCATGAAGAAGTTGGAGAAGAACTTGTCACCACCAAATGTCCAGTCCTGCTGAACCAGAAGATACCAGTATTCGTAGCCCTGCAACCCCGTGAACATCACACCGAGGACAACGGCAAGAAGCAGGCCATGTTCAAGGTCTTTGCGGTTGTTTCCATGCACAAGCGCGTGGTGCGCCCATGTCACCGCCATGCCAGAGCACAGCAAAACAAGGGTGTTAATCAACGGCAGGTGGAAAGCATCGACCTGATAGAATTCCGGCGCCACGTAAGACGTGCCCACGTAGGTATCCATCGGATAGAGCGTGTGTTTGAAAAAAGACCAGAACCATGCGGCGAAGAACATGACCTCGGACATGATGAACATAATGAAGCCGTAGCGCAGACCGATCCGAACAACCGGCGTGTGATCGCCCGTGTTGCTCTCGTGAACAACCTCCGACCACCACGCAAACATGACGTAAAGCACGGCCGCAAGGCCCATCAGAAAGATGTACGGCCCAGAGCCATGCATCCACAGCGTCGCGCCCAAAAGCATTGTGAACGCGCCCGCGCCGCCTATCAGCGGCCAGATGGATGGTGGCAGAATGTGATAATCGTGGTTCTTAGCGTGCGCCATGTGGTGCGTTCCCTATCGGATGGTCTTTAGTTGATTTCTATGACGCCTGAAGACGGCGGTGTCAAAGTTTCTGGCGCGAGAGATGCCTGAATTTCAGTCTCAGGCAGGTCAATCTCGTAGAAAGTGTAGCTGAGCGTGATTGTATGGACGTATTGACCTTCGCGGTCATCCACGATGGCCGGGTCTACAAAGAAGCTGACCGGCATCAGGACGGTTTCGCCCGGCATCAGCACTTGCTCGGTAAAGCAGAAACAGGCGACCTTGTCGAAAAACGCGCCGGCTTCATATGGGGTCACATTGTAGGATGCCCGCCCCGCAATTGGTACATCAAGCGGGTTGCGCGCCTCATAATACGCGACCGCCGTTTCACCAATGCGAATTTCCATCTCCCGCACCTCTGGCTTGAAAGTCCAGGGCATGTCGCGGGAAAGAGAAGCATCAAAGCGGACCTTGATTGTCTGGTCGAGGATCACGTCGCTTTCTGCCTCGGCCACATTTGTTGCGCCGCCAAATCCGGTAACGCGGCAGAACCAGTCGTAGAACGGGACAGAGGCCCATGCCAGACCACCCATAAAGACCACCACAAAGACCGTCTGCGCAACCGTGCGCTGAGGACCTTGCAAATTTGGAAACAGCGTCATTCGCCGCCACCTTCGTCGGGGATGAGCTGTGGCCGGACCACGCGGTCAAATCTCTCGAATTGACCCAGATCGCCCAGTTGCACGACCTTCACAACGGTCAGACCAAAGACCATCCCGATGAAGGCCAAAAGAATGATGCCCACACCATAGTTGCGCCCTTTGCGACGCGTATGGATTTCATGTTCAACCTGCAATGCCATTACCAGCCTCCAATTCCATAAAGTCGCAGCGCCGCTTCGACCAGTAACGCACCAAAATGCGCAAAAAGATAATAAAGCGAGACCTTGAACACCTTGATCTCAACCCTGTGTTTGTCCGCATCGCAGGCTGCGTCGTCGCGTCTGTAGATGCTGATAGCCCCCTTGAGAAACCACGCGTTGAAAAACACCGCAACAGCAAGGTAAAAAGGGCCCCCGATAGACGTCAAGCCAAGCCCGATCGCGACCGGAACCAGCAGCAACGTGTAGATAATCACATGCTTGCGTGTCGCGTCGCGTCCGTGGGTTTCCGTCAGCATCGGCACGCCCGCGTTGCCATAGTCTGACTTCACGAAAAGCGCCAGTGCCCAGAAATGTGGTGGCGTCCACATGAAAATCAGCGCGAACATCAAGATGCTTTCGATCCCGATACCGCCGGTCGCGACTGCCCAGCCGATCATCGGCGGGAAAGCCCCGGCCGCACCGCCAATAACAATGTTCTGCGGCGTCGAGCGTTTCAACCACATCGAATAGATCACCAGGTAGAAAAAGATCGTGAAAGCCAGCAGAAACGCCGCGAGCAAGTTCGTTGCAAGCGCCAGAAAAACAACAGAAAAGCCTGAAAGCGTTATGCCAATGCCCAGCGCCTCGCCCGGTTCCACACGGCCGGACGGTATCGGGCGGCCAGCGGTACGCTTCATACGCGCATCAATATCTGCATCCCACCACATATTCAGCGCGCCAGAGGCCCCTGCACCAACAGCAATGCAAAGGATCGCGACAAATCCGATGAATGGATGTACGGGCACAGGCGCAACCAAAAGGCCAACCAGCCCCGTAAAGACCACCAGAGACATCACCCGCGGTTTCAGCAGGGCGAAGTAATCGCCCAAACTGGCCTCATAAGGTCCTTCTGTCGCGCCCAAATCATTCATGGCTGACCCATCGGTTAATCAATTGGCTTGTAAGGTGGATCAAGTTTCACCCCACCCTAAGTCTTAGGACGTACCGGTCGCTTCAGCCAACCAGGCGTCATATGTCTCTTGGCTGACAACTTTTACAGTGATCGGCATATAGGCGTGGTCCTTGCCGCAAAGCTCCGAACACTGGCCAAAGTAGATGCCTTCACGCTCCGCCGCGAACCACAGCTCGGCCAAGCGACCGGGAACGGCGTCTTGCTTCACACCAAAGGCTGGGATCGTCCAGGCGTGGATCACGTCAGCCGCGGTCACCTGCATCACGACCGTCGCACCGATAGGCACAATCACGGCCGTATCTGTCGCCAAAAGGTATTCTTGCTGGCTATAGCCAGCCTCCTCCAGCTCGTCGCGGGCCAGCATGTAGCTGTCGAATTCGATCCCGTAATCAACGTATTCATAACCCCAGTACCACTGGTACCCGGTGACCTTGATCGTGATGTCAGCTTCCGGGATTTCCTGCTGTTTAAACAGAACTGGCAGCGAAAACGCACCAATAAACGCCAAAATGACAACGGGAACGATCGTCCACGCAACTTCAAGCGGCGAATGATGCGTGAAAGTCGCAGGTGTTGGGTTTCTCTTCTGGCTGAAGCGGATCACGACCCATGCCAACAAACCGGTCACGAATAATGTGATGATCGTGATGATGACCAGAAGCATATTGTCCAACCAGTGGACGTCACGTGCCAGCTCTGTTGCGGCGGGTTGAAACCCGGTGGCGCGATCAACCGGAGCGCCGACGATTTCAAGCTCTTGCGTGATCTCTTGGCCGAAAGCGGAGGAGCCTGCCATCAAAAGACCAGCCGAGGTCCACAACGAGGTCGCTAGTGTGTTCAAACGCATATCTTACCCTATTCTTCATTGCGCAATCTTGCGCGTCTCCCTGGCGATCCCGCGCGGGCTGCGGACGGAATCCCATTGTATTCGGTGATCCGTGTCCCATATCCTGAGACACAACTCAAGAACTGCTATTGCGTCAAACAGACGCTTTCGTGAAAAACGCGCCCATTCAGAGGAAATCCCCATGTCAGCCGATCCATTCCGCCCGTTTGAGACAAATCTCGATCAGGATACCGCATTGGCACTTGTTCAGGAAGCGACCCAAGGTGCTGATGATGGCGAACTTTTTCTTGAGCGCCGCAAGTCAGAGGTGATTTCCTTCGATGACGGACGAATCAAGACCGCCAGTTTTGATGCTTCCGAAGGGTTCGGGCTGCGTGCGGTACGTGGCGAAACTGCGGGCTATGCCCATTCAACCACCATCGACGAACATGCCTTGACGCGTGCCGTCGCCACGGCCCGGCTTGCGGTGGGTGATGGCGGAGGAACTATGTCAGATGCCCCCGCTGGCACCAACCGCAAGCTCTATAGCGATGACGACCCCATGCTGCAGGCAACATTCCCCGCCAAAATCGACCTGCTGCGCGAGATTGACGCCTTCGCACGCGCACTCGATCCGCGCGTCGTTCAGGTATCCGCGACGGTAGCGGCATCGCATCAGGAGGTGTTGATCCTGCGCCCGGAGGGCACATTGGTCACGGATACGCGCCCGATGTCGCGGCTCAACATCAGTGTCATTGTCGAAGACAACGGCAAACGCGAAAGTGGCGGCATGGGCGGCGGCGGGCGCGCCGGGTTGATCGGTTTGATTGGCCCCGATCACTGGGAGCCTGTCGCGCGAGAAGCATTGCGCATCGCCTTGGTAAACCTGGACGCCGAGCCTGCGCCCGCTGGGGTGATGGACGTGGTGCTTGGCCCCGGCTGGCCCGGTATCTTGCTGCATGAAGCGATTGGGCACGGGCTGGAGGGTGATTTCAACCGGAAAGGTTCGAGCGCATTTGCAGGACTGATGGGCCAGCGGATTGCTGCAAAAGGCGTGACTGTTTTGGACGATGGCACAATCCCGGATCGCCGTGGGTCCATCACCGTGGATGACGAAGGCACGCCCAGCGCCAAGAACACGCTGATCGAGGACGGTGTCTTGGTCGGGTACATGCAGGACCGCCAGAATGCGCGGCTGATGGGGGTAGCACCTACTGGCAACGGCCGCCGCGAAAGCTTTGCCCATGCGCCGATGCCGCGTATGACGAACACCTATATGCTGGCGGGCGATACGCCGCCCGAAGCACTGGTCGCCGACCTCAAGGATGGCATTTATGCCGTCGGATTTGGCGGCGGTCAGGTGGATATCACCAATGGCAAATTCGTGTTTTCCTGCACCGAGGCCTACCGCGTCAAAAACGGTGTTGTGGGCGCCCCCGTCAAAGGCGCCACGTTAATCGGGGATGGGGCTACCGCATTGAAGCAGATCCATGGGATCGGCAATGATCTGGCACTTGATCCGGGCATCGGTAATTGTGGCAAGGCGGGGCAATGGGTGCCGGTCGGGGTCGGACAACCGAGCCTCATGATCGGTGGTTTGACTGTCGGAGGGGCCGCGGCCTGAGGACGCCTTCACCACCAAATTCAAGTTTTCCACAGATTTGTTTGATTTCATTCATACCTCGTTAACCGTCAACGCCTAACACTTGAGGGGCAATATGGCGGAGCGGGTCTTTGGCTGGACAACACTACTCTTTCGATCCCCCCCCACTCCTGCCCACCACGGAAGAGGACACGGTTAACCGGCTCCGCCTATTGCGCTCACATCGGGTCGGGATCGCGACCTACAGACGGTTGATGTCCGAACATGGGTCAGCTGACGCCGCCCTGGCCGCTTTGCCTGATGTGGCGAAGGCCGCAGGTGTTTCCGGCTATGCACCTTGTCCGCTTGACAAACTTCAGGCTGAATTGGCCGCCGGTCGCCGTGCGGACGCGCGGTTGATCTGTGAAGGGTCGCCAGACTACCCCAAGTCTCTCGCCGATATCAGTGATGCGCCGCCGGTGTTCTGGGCGATGGGTAACTTTGAGGTTCTCAAACGCCCGATGGTGGCGTTGGTGGGGGCGCGCAATGCGTCCTCATTGGGGACACGCATGGCCAAAAGGCTCGGTGCGGAATTGGGCGACGCTGGGATCACTGTCGTTTCAGGTCTGGCGCGCGGCGTTGATGCGGCGGCACATATTGGCGCTATGGCGGCAGGCTCTATCGCTGTGCAGGCCGGTGGCGTCGATATCATTTACCCGGCAGAAAACAC
>NZ_JBELFI010000011.1:13555-29076 GCF_042093035.1 Yoonia sp.
AGGTGTCCGCCTGTCGGAAATGCCGATGGGGATGCAGCCTCATGCCCGTCATTTTCCCACCCGCAACCGCATTATTTCCGGCCTCGCCCAAGCCGTGGTGGTGGTTGAGGCAGCCGCGAAATCCGGCAGCCTGATTACCGCCCGCAATGCGCTGGATCAGGGCCGGGATGTGTTGGCGGTGCCGGGGCATCCGTTTGATGCGAGGGCGTGGGGCGCGAATATGTTGATCCGTGAAGGGGCGATACTGGTACGCGGCGTCGATGATATCTTGGAGGCGATCAAACCGATTTCGGAACCAGAGGTCACGGCTGACGCACCACCCGCGCCAAAACCAGTGAAGGTCGATCCAGATATTGTGGCTTTGCACGCCCAGATCCTGTCGCGGCTCGGTCCGTCGCCTGTTGCAGAAGACCAACTCCTGCGCGACTTGCGCAGCAATGCCGATGCCGTCATGCCGCTACTGGTTGATCTGGAACTTGACGGGAAAATCATGCGCCAGCCCGGCGGTTTGCTGTCCCGCATTGTGTGAAAATCAGCCTCAGATTGCGCAAAGATTTTTCCCTGCATTGACAATCGCTTGACACTCACCACATCTTGCCCGTCTTTAAGAGCCGTAATTTTTGTGAAGGATTCCCATGCCTGTCGTTGTTGTCGAATCCCCCGCTAAGGCGAAGAAAATCAACGGATATTTGGGCAAGAACTACACGGTTTTGGCGTCTTACGGCCACGTCCGTGACCTGCCGCCCAAGGATGGTTCTGTGCTACCTGACGCTGATTTCGACATGAAGTGGGAAATTGCGTCTGACAGCAAAAAGCACATCAAGGCCATCGTGGATGCGCTCAAAAATGACAACGAACTGATCCTTGCAACCGACCCCGACCGCGAGGGTGAAGCGATCTCCTGGCATTTGACCGAAGCGCTGACAGCAAAGAAGGCGATCAAGAAAGACACGCCCGTCAGCCGCGTTGTTTTCAACGCCATCACCAAATCTGCGATCACCGAAGCGATGGCCAACCCGCGCCAAGTCGATGAGCCATTGGTTGAGGCTTATCTGGCACGCCGCGCCCTGGACTACCTTGTGGGTTTCAACCTGTCCCCGGTCCTCTGGCGCAAGCTGCCCGGCGCGAAATCCGCCGGTCGCGTTCAATCGGTCTGCCTGCGCATCATCGTCGAACGCGAGATGGAGATCGAGGCATTCCGCAATCAGGAATACTGGACCGTCAAAGCCCTGCTGCAATCGACCCGTGGGCAAACATTTGAGGCGCGTCTGACGACGCTGGCAGGAAAGAAGCTTGATAAATTCGACCTCAGTAACGCGACACAGGCCGAATTGGCTGTTCAGGCGATCAATTCCCGTGATCTCATCATCAAATCGGTTGAGGCGAAACCCGCAACACGCAACCCCTCCCCACCCTTCATGACCTCAACGCTCCAACAGGAGGCCAGCCGCAAGTTCGGTATGGGCGCGCGGCAAACGATGTCGGTGGCCCAGCGCCTTTATGAGGCTGGTCTCATCACCTATATGCGGACCGACGGAATCGACATGGCGCCAGAGGCCGTGACCGACACCCGCGCCGCGATCAAGGCGAAATTCGGCGGAAGCTACCTGCCGGATCAGCCGCGCATCTATAAGAACAAAGCCAAGAACGCCCAAGAAGCACATGAATGCATCCGCCCGACCGAAATGTCGGTCAGCACCCAAGCCGCCAAAATCGCTGATAGCGATCAGCGCAAGCTCTACGACCTGATCTATAAGCGCACCATGGCCAGCCAAATGGCTGCCGCCCGGCTTGAACGCACCGTCGTCGATCTTGGCAGCGCGGACGAACAGGTTCTGTTGCGCGCCAATGGTCAGGTCATGGTATTTGACGGCTTCATCGCCATCTATGAGGAAGGCAAGGACGACAGCGTCGTTGACGATGATGACAAGCGCCTGCCGCAATTGGCGCAGGGCGAAAGGGCCGACAAGAAATCGGTCGATCCTGAACAGCATTTCACCCAGCCCCCGCCGCGCTACACCGAAGCCACCTTGGTCAAGCGGATGGAAGAGCTCGGTATCGGCCGCCCATCGACATATGCGTCCATCGTGACAACAATTCAGGATCGCGGGTATGTTGAAAAAGAAAAGAACCGCCTGATCCCGCAGGACAAAGGGCGTCTCGTGACGGCCTTCCTGACCAATTATTTCCGCAAATACATCGGATATGACTTTACGGCGGACTTGGAGAACCAGCTAGACGAGGTCAGCGCTGGCGATGCCGACTACAAAAAGGTGTTGAGCCAGTTCTGGCGTGATTTCTCTGCCGCTATCGCAGAAACGGCCGATCTGCGGATCACGGAAGTGTTGGAAAAAATCAACGAGGTCTTGGAACCGCATCTTTTCCCACCCACCGAAGACGGCAGCGACCCGCGGCTTTGCCCAAATTGCGGGGCCGGTCGCTTGTCCATGCGCACCGCCCGTTCAGGTGGCGCTTTCATCGGCTGCTCCAACTATCCCGAATGCCGCTACACCCGTCCATTCGGCCCACCAAATCCAGAAGCTGAAGCCTCCGCCATTCCGCCGGAAGGCAAGTTGCTGGGGACAGATGACGGCGATGAGATCCGCATCTTCAAAGGCCGCTTTGGCCCTTACGCCCAGCGCGGCGAGGTGACCGAAGAGAATAAGAAACCCAAACGCCAAGGTATTCCAGACGGATGGGAACCCGAAGAGGTGACGCTTGACCAAGCGCTCCTGCTTTTGTCTCTGCCACGTGAGCTGGGCGCCCATCCAGAGGATGGTGTGGCGGTCTGGGCAAACATCGGGCGCTACGGCCCATACCTGAAACATGCCGAAAGCACGTCACATCGTGGCGGCACCAATGCCAATCTTGAAAGCATTGATGAAGTCTGGACCGTGGGCATGAACCGCGCCGTGCAGCTTTTGGCCGAAAAAGTTGCCGCGCGCGGGCAGCGTGGCAAAGCCGCCGTGCCAATCCGAGAATTGGGCGAACATCCCCAGGCAGGCGGGCCGTTGAATATCTTTGACGGCAAATACGGGCCTTATGTGAAATGGGAAAAGATCAACGCAACGATCCCTGACACAATTGAGCCTGCCGACCTGACAATGGCTCAAGCTGTCGATCTGATTGATGAGCGCGCCGCGAAGGCTGGCAAGAAAAAGCCTGCCCGCAAAAAAGCGGCACCAAAGAAGAAGACGGCAGCCAAATAGAATCCGGCGGCGAAAAAGGGATGGCGCTGCAGCGCGGCATTTTGTTGACTCTCCTCTGACCTAGCGGCACTACTTGCGCCAAACAGCCGGAGAACACCGATGAAAAAGATATACTCTGACGCAACCGCGGCCCTTGATGGGCTGTTGCATGATAACATGCTGATCGCGGCTGGCGGATTTGGCCTTTGTGGCATTCCTGAACTGCTGATCGACGCGGTTGTCGAAAGCGGCGTCAGGGATCTGACCATTGCCTCAAACAACTGCGGCGTTGACGGGTTTGGCTTGGGGAAATTGCTCGACACCCATCAGATCAAGAAAATGATGTCCTCTTATGTGGGCGAAAATGATGAATTCATGCGCCAGTATCTGTCAGGCGAGCTTGAAATCGAATTCAACCCACAAGGCACTTTGGCCGAACGGATGCGCGCAGGTGGTTGCGGCATCCCCGGGTTCTACACAAAGACCGGCGTGGGCACGGTGATCGCCGACGGCAAGGAACACAAAGACTTCAACGGTGAGACCTACATCATGGAAGAAGGGATTTTCGCAGATCTGGCGATCGTAAAGGCCTGGAAGGCCGATGAGACCGGCAATCTGGTATTCCGCAAGACCGCCCGCAACTTCAATCCACCTGCGGCCATGTGCGGCAAGGTGTGTGTTGTCGAAGTCGAAGAAATCGTCCCGACAGGATCACTCGACCCTGACAGCATTCATTTGCCCGGTATTTATGTGCACCGCCTGATCCAAGGCGCACACGAAAAACGGATCGAACAACGCACAGTGAGGAGCGCATAACATGTGGGATCGCAATCAAATGGCCGCGCGCGCCGCACAGGAACTGCAAGACGGCTGGTATGTGAACCTCGGCATAGGCATTCCGACACTGGTGTCCAACCACATCCCCGATGGGATTGAGGTCACGCTGCAATCGGAAAACGGTATGCTCGGCATGGGGCCCTTCCCGATCGCTGGTCAGGAAGATGCAGACCTTATCAATGCAGGTAAGCAGACCATTACCGAACTCCCCCAAACCGCATACTTCGATAGCGCCCAGTCATTCGGCATGATCCGTGGCGGCAAGATCGCGATGGCGATCCTTGGGGCAATGGAAGTGGCGGAAAACGGCGACCTCGCAAACTGGATGATCCCCGGCAAACTTATCAAAGGCATGGGCGGCGCGATGGATCTTGTGGCTGGCGTGGGACGCGTGGTGGTTGTGATGGACCACACAAACAAGCACGGCGTCAGCAAAGTGCTGAAAGAATGCACGCTGCCGTTGACCGGCAAGGGCGTTGTTGACCGCATTATTACAAACCTCGGCGTACTCGATGTGGTTGAAGGCGGACTCAGGATCGTCGAAACCGCAGATGGCGTCACCCAAGAAGAGCTTCGCGCGGCTACAGAGGCCAAGATTGTCTGACCGCGAAGTCCTTCATCAAATTGAGGGCAACAAAGGTCGCTACTATATACAACACGCCTCGGGCGAGAGCGACCTGACCTATTCGGTCATGTCATCCAAGCTGGTCATTGCGGATCACACAGCGGTGGCAGATGGGCTTGAAAGACAAGGGATCGGCCTGCTGCTGTTGCGGGCATTCATCGCCCAAGCCCGTCGCGAAGGGTTCAAGATTGTACCGCTTTGCCCATTCGTGAATGCACAGCGGCGCAAGCATCCTGAATGGGCGGATGTTTTTTCCGTCTAGCTTTTGTTGACGTTGCGGTTTTGGAAATGCTGACGGATACGCAATCGCTTGATTCTGAATCCTTCATGCAGGCCATGCTGCTTCATGGTGAAAAGCTTCACGTCCTGACCTCTCCGATGGACATGATCCCTCTGGACATGATTACGCCAGAAGATATCACCCGGATCCTGTCGCTCGCGACGGCACACTTCGATTACGTGATCGTTGATATGCCGACCACAATGGTCGAATGGTCACAAGTGCTGCTCGAAAAATCCCATGTCTATATCGCGATGATTGAGCTCGATATGCGGTCGGCGCAAAATACACTCCGCCTGAAACGCGCATTGCAAACCGAAGACCTGCCGTTTGAAAAGATCCGTTTCGCGTTAAACCGCGCGCCGGGCTTTGCCGACATGAGCGGCAAGAGCCGCGTAAAGCGCCTTTCAGAGAGCCTGGGCATTGCTATTGACCTGCTCATGCCGGATGGCGGAAAGCCGGTCATGCAAAGTGCGGACCATGGCTCTCCCATGGCCGTTTCTGCGCCGAAAAACCCACTACGCAAGGAAATCGTCAAACTTGCGAAATCAATCCATAATACCGTCGTCAACGCCGAGGCTGAGGCCAAAGGGTAAGAGGCATACAGATGTTTTCAAAGTATAAGAAGCCCACCATTTCAAAAGACACCGCAACGGCCGTGAAACCAGCCGGGGCCGCTGCGGGCAACAACGCCGCCGTCGCAGTCCCCGAAGAGCCGCGCCAGCAGGTTATGAAAGCCATGCCAGCCCGTCGTCCCGCCGATGCGGGACCGATGGACAAGGAAAAGCGCCGCAAGGAACGGTTGGGCGAAATCAAGCTCGAATTGCACAAAGCCTTGCTGGACAACCTTAATTTGGCCGCACTTGATACGGCGTCAGAACAAGATTTACGCAATGAAATCAATGCGATTGCAAATGAGTCGCTTGAGGAAATGGGCATCGTCCTCAACCGAGAGGAACGGCAAACCCTCAGCCAGGACCTTTTCTTTGAAGTCACCGGCCTTGGCCCGCTTGAAACACTTCTGAAAGACGATACCGTCAACGATATTCTCGTCAACGGACCGCAGCAAATCTTTGTGGAACGCGACGGTAATCTTGAGCTGACAGACATCACATTCAAAGACGAAAAGCACCTGCTGCGGATCATCGACAAGATCGTTTCTGCGGTTGGACGTCGTGTGGACGAAAGCAACCCCTATGTTGACGCCCGCCTTGCGGACGGTTCGCGTTTCAACGCGATGGTGCCGCCAATTGCGGTTGATGGTTCGCTGGTGTCCATTCGTAAGTTTAAGAAAGACAAATTGGGCATCGAAGAGCTGGTCAGGTTTGGCGCCTTCACAGAAGAAATGGCGGCCTATTTGCAAGCCGCAGTCTCCACGCGACTGAATGTCATCGTGTCTGGCGGTACTGGCTCTGGTAAAACGACGACGCTGAATGCGCTTTCGGGCTTTATCGACGACGCTGAACGGATCCTCACGATCGAGGACACGGCCGAACTTCAGTTGCAACAGACCCATGTTGGCCGGATGGAAAGCCGCCCGCCCAACGTTGAAGGGCGCGGTGGTGTCTCTCAGCGCGATTGTCTGAAAAACGCGCTGCGTATGCGCCCCGACCGCATTATCGTCGGTGAGACGCGCGGCGAAGAAGTCATCGACATGTTGCAGGCTATGAACACGGGCCACGACGGGTCCATGACCACAATTCACGCCAACAGCGCGCGCGATGGTATCTCACGACTTGAGAACATGATCGCGATGGCTGGTATCGAAATGCCAATCAAAGCAATGCGAAGCCAGATTTCTTCGGCTGTGAACCTGATCGTGCAGGCATCGCGTCTGCAAGACGGCTCGCGCCGCATGACTTCCATCACAGAGATCACCGGCATGGAAGGCGACGTGATTTCGATGCAGGAAATTTTCCGGTATCAGCGCGTCGGCCTGACACCTGACAACAAGATCATCGGTCACTTCACGGCCACAGGCGTGCGCAGCCACTTCTCGGAGCGGTTCAAGCTTTGGGGCTATGATCTGCCGCCTGCGATCTTCGAACCAATGGTTGCGGAGTAAATGCTATGATTTCTGCTGAACCACTTATCTACATCCTGATTTTTGTCGCCGTGATTGCGATGGTGCAGGGTGTCTACCTTGTGATTTTCGGCAAATCCATCAGCATGGACGGAAAGGTGAACCGCCGTCTGGAAATGCTCGACAAAGGTGGCAACCGTGAACAGGTGTTGGAACAGCTCCGCAAGGAGATGACCCAGCACATGCGCTCGCAGAGCATTCCGGTCTATTCCTTGCTGGCTGACAAAGCCCAGAAAGCGAATATAGCCTTCACGCCGATCCAGCTCATCCTCCTGATGGTTGGGGTGACGGGCGTTTCATTCGTGTTGTTGACCTATCTGACAGGCGTCGCGGTCGCGATCCGTGGCTTTGTCGCGGTGGTGATGGGTGTTGGTGGCGTCTATGTCTGGGTAAGCCGCACCGCCAACAAGCGCATGTCGATGCTAGGTGAACAGTTGCCCGAAGCCGTTGAACTGATGGTGCGATCCTTGCGTGTTGGTCACCCGTTTTCGTCGGCTGTGTCCATTGTCGCAAGCGAAGTCCCTGACCCCCTCGGCACAGAGATGGGCATGGTTTCAGACGAAGCGGCCTATGGCCGTGACATGGGCGAGACGTTGAAAACAATGGCTGAACGTCTTGATAATCAGGACTTGCGGTTCCTGGCCGTTGCCGTGACCATTCAGCAAACCTCAGGTGGTAACCTTGCAGAAATTCTCGACGGTCTGGCCAAAGTGATCCGTGCCCGCTTCCGCCTGTTCCGGCGTGTTGCGGCAATCACAGCCGAGGCAAAGTGGTCCGGCAATTTGCTGTCCGGCTTCCCGATCCTCGCGCTGATCGGTATTAACCTGGTCAAGCCAGACTACTACGACGAAGTCATGCTGAGCCCGTATTTCATTCCCGCCGCTCTGATCGTCGGCGCATTTTTAGTGCTGAACATCATCGTGATGCGCGCGCTGGTCGACATCAAAGTATAAGGAGCCCGCAATGGAACAAGCTATGGAAATGCTGGAGAACGTCCAAACGCTGATAACCGACTACCTCGGTCCTTTTGGCCCGCTGATGGTTGTCGGCCTTTTGGGGGTGTTCCTCATCCTTGCGACGCTGCCAATCCTTCTTAAGAAAGAGGTCGACCCGCTTGACCGGCTCAAGGCAAGCGCAGCCCCGGCAAAGACCGAAAAAGGTGAGAAACTGCGCGCGGGGTCCGGCAAGGACAAGCTGGAAAAATACTCCAACTTCTTGGAACCCAAGAACGCAGATGAATATTCAGCAGTGAAGCTCAAGCTTTTGCAGGCCGGCTATCGTAGCCAGAACTCTGTTCGTATTTATCATTTCTTGCAGTTTGCACTTGGTATCATCGGTCTGGTCGCGGGTGGTATCTACGCCATTATTCAAAGCGCGCAATCCACACCGACGACACAGGACCTTGTGATGTGGATCATGATTCCAGGCGGTATTGGCTATGTATTGCCCAAATATTGGGTTTCGCGGCGCCAGCAAACCCGGCAAAAGGAAATCACCAACGGCTTCCCCGACAGTCTTGATATGATGCTGGTGTGCGTCGAAGCAGGCCAGTCTCTCGACCAGTCGATCTTGCGCGTGTCGCGTGAGTTGCGCAGCGGTTTTCCAGATCTAGCTGAAGAATATGAAATCGTCAGCCAGGAAGTGAAAGCCGGTAAAGACAAGAACGCGGTCCTGAAAGACATGTCCGAGCGTTGCGGCGTGGCGGATATTACCAGCTTTACCACCGTGCTGATCCAGTCGGCGCAATTCGGTACATCCATTGCAGACGCCCTGCGCGTTTACGCCTCTGAGATGCGCGACAAGCGCGTCATGCGCGCAGAGGAACAGGCAAACAAGCTGCCAACGAAAATGACGCTGGCGACAATGATGCTGACAGTGCCGCCACTGATGGCGATGCTGATCGGGCCCTCTATCTATGCGATTGTGCAAAACCTCGGGAGCTAATACGTGATGGCTTTCCGGCCGATTATCCTTGGCCTTTGCTTTGCCTTTTTGGCCGCCTGCAGCACAGGCGGCCTTAATGATTCACCGGATGGTGTTTTTGCACCCGGCATCGCGGGTCAGGGCGATATCGATCACCTGTTGGTCGGTCACCGTCTGATGGACGCGGGCGAATATGAGCTTGCGCTCAAGTCCTACAATCGCGCGTTAATCCGCGATGGCGTCAATGTTGACACACTCTCTGCCTTGGGGACCGCAAACCTGAGGCTTCGGCGTCTGGGGCAGGCAGAGCGTTGGCTGCGTCGCGCGGTCGAAGAAGACCCCAGCTTTCCACCTGCTTGGAACAACCTTGGTGTCGTCCTAATGGACCGCGGTCAGGTTGCCGAAGCAAGTCGCGTGTTTCAGCGTGCTTTTGCCGCCGATAACGGAAATTCAGACGAAATCCGCGACAATTTGCGCTTAGCACTCGCAAAATTGGAAAATCCGGGCGATACTGGCGCAGAAGAAAATCAGAACTTTAATCTGATCCGGCGCGGCATGGGTGATTTCTTGCTCGCATCGGCCCCATAGGCAAAAGCAGAAAAAGGACGCAAAAATGCGCCGATCTATAGTCATAGCGGTCACGGCAACCCTATTCGGTTTGGCCGCTTGTGCGCCAACTGGCGAAGAACAGGTTCAAGAGGCACTCGAAGATTTGAACGTCATTGACCAGAGCAATCTGAACGAAGTGATGCTGACGGTCGCGGATCCACAGCAGGCCGTCACCCATTTCACAACCGCCAACGCCAGTTTTCCGGGGCGCATTGACCTGCAACGCGGTCTCGCAATATCACTGATCCGGGCCAAACGGCCCGATGACGCCATCGCAGCCTGGCAGACCGTGGTCGCCAATGACGAAGCGATCAACAGTGACAGCGTCGGCCTGGCGGATGCCTATGTCCGCGCCAATCAGTGGGACAATGCAGCAGCGACCCTGAACACAATTCCGCCAACCTACGAAACCTTTGAACGCTACCGGCTTGAGGCAATGGTGGCTGACAGTCTCCAGCAGTGGCGCAAGGCAGACAGCTTCTATGGCACCGCTGTTGAGCTGACTACACGTCCGGCAACCGTTTATAATAATTGGGGTTTCTCCAAATTGACCCGCGGCGATTATCCGGCTGCTGAGCGTTTGTTCATTGACGCACTCCGCTTTGATCCAACAATGTTCACCGCGAAAAACAATCTTGTTCTGGCCCGCGGCGCACAGCGCAATTACACCCTGCCCGCCGTGACAATGACACAGATTGAGCGTGCGCAACTCCTGCACACGATGGCTTTGGCCGCGATCAAGCAAAACGATGTCTCGATCGGGGAATCGATGTTGCGGGACGCGATAGACACACATCCGCAATTCTTCGAACCAGCGGTGCGGGCACTCGAAGCGCTGGAAAACGACGCCTAAGGCGCGGTGATGACAGCCCAAACCGCCTTGTGGTTGTTGCCTGCGGTCGTGCCGGTCGCGTTCTATATTGCATGGAACGATATGCGGTCGATGAAGATCACCAATGGCTCCGTGCTGGTGCTGCTGGGCGTCTTTGCGGTTGTCGGACCCTTCGCCTTTGGGCTGGAACAATATTTGTGGCAGTGGCTGCACGTCCCCGTTATGCTTGCGATCGGTATGGTGCTTTGGGCGTTGCGGACCATGGGCGGTGGCGACGCGAAAATGATCGCAGCGATGGCACCATTCTTTGCCGTAAGCGATTATCTGCTGATCGTCAGCCTTTTTGCGACCTGCCTGATTGTGGCAATGATCGTGCATAGTCTGTTCCGCTTCACACGGCTGAAAAACATCGTCCCGGAATGGAAAAGCTGGACCGCCGGGCGCGATTTCCCTAAAGGTCTGCCGCTAAGTATGACGCTGCTGTTTTATTTGGCAATTTCAGCTTTCTAGCCCTTTGGTGCGAGTTTGCCTTGGGCAATCCACGATTTTGCCATAAACTTACGAAAAGAATGATGTGTCGCCGCAATTCTGGCGACTGTTTTTGAGATGCTGAGCGAGGCCAACATGAACATGCAATCACAAGGCGTATTGGCTCCACCTGCCCCCCGTGGGCTTCAGGGGATGCTGCTGCCAATGGCAATGATGCGCGATATCCTCATCAAAACGATGTTTCGGATGAACCTGACGCTCGCGAGCGACATCAGCCGCGCAGTTTGTTTGCCGGTTCCGGTCACGCAAGAACTGATTGATTTGGCCCGTGGCCAGTTGTTGCTTGAAGCGACCGGTACACTGAACGCCAACAGCGGCAATGAGATGGGCTATCAGTTGACCGACGCAGGCCGTGCCCGTTCATTGGATGCCCTTGGCCAGTCTGAATACTACGGTGCGATGCCGGTGCCGCTGTCTATCTACCGTGAACAGATTGAGCGTCAGTCGATCCGCAACATCCAGATTACACGCGAGCAACTGCAGACCGCGATGGGCCATCTGGTCTTGCCGGATGAACTTCTCTCGAACCTTGGCCCTGCGGTCAGTGCTGGCCGTTCGATCTTGATGTATGGCCCACCCGGTAACGGTAAGTCGTCCATCTCAAATGGTATTCGCGATGCGCTGGGTGACAAGATTTATGTGCCCCGCGCAATTGAATATTCCGGTCAGGTTATTACCGTCTACGATCCGATTGTGCACAGCGCCGCTGAAGACGACGTGGATGACCCCAACAGTCTGCGCCGGACGTCCGGTCGCTTTGATACCCGCTATGTGCGTTGTGAACGTCCAACAGTGATTACCGGTGGTGAATTGTCCCTGTCGATGCTCGATCTTGTCTACAACCCTGTCGCGCGGACCTATCAGGCACCATTGCAGCTCAAATCAACCGGCGGCATCTTTATCGTGGACGACCTTGGTCGTCAGGCAGAGCCGCCACAGACACTTGTGAACCGCTGGATTGTTCCACTGGAAGAGAACAAGGATATTCTGGCCCTCCAGTCAGGTGAGAAATTCGAGGTGCCATTCGATACATTGGTCATCTTCTCAACCAACTTCCACCCGAATGCGATCTTCGACAAAGCGGCTTTGCGCCGGATCTTCTTCAAAATCAAGATTGATGGCCCGGAACAAGAGGACTACCTCAAGATTTTCGCCATGGTGGCACGCAAGCGCAAGATGCCGCTTGATGAAGACACGCTCGTGCATTTGCTGAACGTGCGTTACCCCGAAATCGACAACGTCTACGCAAATTACCAACCGATCTTCTTGATCGACCAGATGATTGCCATTTGCGAATTTGAAGGGATCCCCTATCAGATGTCACCAGAGCTGGTAGATCGCGCATGGGCCAACATGTTCGTCAAAGAAGAAGAGATCGTCCGATAAGACGGCAGTTGAAAACGTCTCGCAAGGTGCGGCCATGTCCGAAGTGATCGGAATAGCCGGCTGCGGGCGCATGGGGTTTGGCCTGCTCGGCAATCTGCGCAAAGCCGGTTTTGACGCCAGAGGTTTCGACATTCGCCCAATTGAAGGCGTCGAAACGGACGTCGTACAATTTGCGCGTGACCTCACCACCGTCTTCTCCGTTGTCCGCGACAGCCGCGAAACAGACGATCTGCTGTTTGACAAACAAGCGTTGATTAATCACGCACCGGCGCTGAAGCGGATCGTCATTAGCTCCACGCTTTCGCCCCGTTATGTCAAAGCGCTGCGAACCCGTGTGCCCGCACATATCGCGCTGATTGATGCCGCAATGTCGGGGGCGCAAATTAAGGCAAATGCGGGGACGCTAACCTTTATGACGGGCGGGCCGGCCATCGAAATCATGCCAATGTTGCAGGCGATGGGCGATACGATACATGACGTGGGCGCTTTTGGCGCGGGCATGACGGCGAAGGTGCTCAATAATCTCCTCGCGGCTTCTCATACTGCGATGACGCGGCTTGTGCTTGATTGGGCAGACGCCGAAGGTATGAATGAAGGCCGCCTTCTTGCCTTGATCGCTACCGCATCTGGACAAAACTGGCTAGCATCGGGGTTTGATGACATCGAATTTGCAAGGGACGGGTATGCCACAGACAATAGCATCGGTATCCTGGCAAAGGACGTCGCAGCGGCCTTGGACATCGCGCCCGATGACGGCATTGACCTGCCCGTTGCAGTGCGAAACGCCATTCTCGCACTTGAACCGCGCGCCAAACCCTGAAGTCCGCCCTGGCGCGCGCGCCAGCCTGCACAAGTCCCACAAATGAGCACCCTGCCCGCCCCCTTTGCGAAGTGGCTCCAGACCCGCGGCTGGGATTTACATCCGCACCAACAGGCGATGTTGGACATGGCGGATGTCCCGTCTGTGATGCTGATTGCCCCAACAGGCGGCGGCAAAACCCTTGCGGGCTTTCTACCCTCTCTCGTCGCCCTCGCGGATGGCGAAGATCGCGGTCTGCACACGCTTTATGTATCACCGCTCAAGGCGCTTGCGGCTGACATCAAGCGCAACCTGCGCACACCTGTTGATGAAATCGGCCTGCCCATTCGCATCGAAGACCGCACGGGCGACACCTCCTACACCCAAAAGCGCCGCCAACGGGCTGACCCGCCCCATATCCTTCTGACAACACCGGAATCGCTGGCGCTCCTGCTCAGCTACGAGGACGCGCCGCGGATATTCAAAGGCTTGCAGCGCGTCATCGTCGATGAGATCCACGCATTATCGGAAAGCAAACGGGGCGACCAATTGATGCTGGCGCTCAGCCGTCTGCAAACACTCGCCCCTGACATGCGGCGGGTCGGGCTATCCGCCACGGTCGAAGACCCGGAGGCCACCGCCAACCTGCTTGCCCGCCACCCTGACCCCTGCAGCATTATCAACGCAGACCCCGGGCCTGACCCTGACATCGCAATGTTGACAGCTGACAACCCGCCCCCGTGGACTGGCGGCGGGGCAAAATACGCCATTCCCGCCGTGCTGGAGGAGGTCAGAAAACACAACACGACGCTGATCTTCCACAATACCCGCGCGCAGGCCGAAATCTTCTTTCACCACCTCTGGCTGGCGAATACGGATGATCTGCCAATCGGCATTCACCACGGCAGTCTGGCCCGCCCACAACGTGAGAAAGTCGAAGCGGCGATGGTTGCAGGGCAGTTGCGGGCAATAGTCTGTACGGGGTCTCTGGATCTGGGCATTGATTGGGGCGACGTTGATCTGGTCATTCAGGTCGGCGCGCCCAAGAACGTCAAACGGCTGGTCCAACGGATCGGACGGGCCAATCATCGCTACAACGCGCCCTCAAAAGCGTTACTGGTACCGGCTAATCGCTTCGAAGTCGTGGAATGCGTGGCCGCGTTGGAAGCCGTTGAAGCCCGTGATCTGGACGGAGAGCCCAAAGGTGCGGGCCCGCGCGATGTCTTGTGCCAGCACATCCTGATCGTCGCCTGCGCAGGGCCATTCGACGAAAACGCACTCTTTGCGGAGGTCAAGACCGTCGGTGCTTTCCGCGATCTTTCACGCGCAGCCTTCGATGATTGCTTGGATTTCTGTGCAACGGGTGGTTACGCCTTGCGCGCCTATGACAAGTGGAAACGTCTGCTGCAAGGACCGGACGGGTTTTGGCAGCTCCGCGATCCGCGCGCCGCCCGGCGGATCAGGATGAACATCGGCACAATTCAAGATAGCGATACGCTGAAAGTGCGCCTGAAAGGCAATTTCAAACCTCTGGGCGAGGTTGAAGAAGCCTTTGCCGCGACGCTGACCACAGGTGACACATTCTTGATCGGCGGGCAGGTCGTGCGTTATGAGAGCCTCAAGGAAATGACAGTCGAGGTCACACGCCGCGCTGACAAAACCCCCAAGATCGCGACCTACATGGGCACGAAATTTTCCAATTCAACGCAATTGTCGCAGCGAATGCTGCGCATGTTCACGCAAGCCCAATGGCCCGGCCTGCCCGCCCACACAGCGCACTGGCTGGGCCTGCAACGGGTGTACTCCAAGCTGCCGGAAGCGGGTCGGATCCTCGTTGAAAGCTTCCCCCACGAGGGGCGGCACTATCTTTGCGCCTATGGGTTTGCGGGGCGTAACGCAATGCAGACTTTGGGTATGTTGCTGACCCAGCGGATGGAAGAGATTCAACTTCATCCATTGGGCTTTGTTGCGACCGATTACGCCACGCTGATTTGGGGCTTGGACCCCGTCGAAGACCCTGCCCCGCTGTTTGACACCAGCACAATCCACGCTGATTTTGAGACATGGCTTTCCGGCAATGCGGTGATGAAGAAAACTTTTCGGGGGGCCGCGACGATTGCTGGCTTGATTGAACGGAACTTGCCGCAAGCACGCAAATCGGGACGGCAAGCCACATTTTCATCTGATATCCTCTACGATACACTTGCCAAATACGACCCGGATCACCTGATGATGCGGATCACGCGCGAAGAAGCCTTGCGCGGACTGGTAGACTTTGGCCGGATTGAGGAGATGTTGGCCAGAACGGCAGGAAATATCGACCATCTTGTGCTGGATCGCGTCTCACCGTTGGCTTTGCCAATGATGCTGGAACGGGGGCGCGTTGCCGTTGCGGGCGCAGGGCAAGAGC
>NZ_JBELFI010000011.1:29086-41789 GCF_042093035.1 Yoonia sp.
CATGGAAGAAGAAGCCGCGCGGTTGATGCAAGCGGCAGGTGTCGACAAGACTTGAGCCTTGATTTCCGCCATCTATTCTTGCGATTGAGCGACTATGAACGGGTATGATTTCACTTTCTACGGGGTTCCCTGCCGCGCCTTGCCAAGTGGCGGGCTCTATCTGCCCGATCAAGACCTGTTTTGCATTTCTGATTTGCACTTGGGGAAATCTGAACGCATCGCGCGGGGCGGCGGTGCAATGCTGCCCCCTTACGAGGTGCGCGATACGTTGCAAAAACTGCAAGACGATATTGCCACAACCTCTGCACGGACGGTCATCTGTCTGGGCGACAGTTTTGACGATACCGTCGCGGCACATCATCTGGCAGAGGACATGCGGCTGTGGCTGATGGGGCTGCAAGCGGGGCGCAAATGGATTTGGATCGAAGGAAACCATGACCCTGGTCCGGTCGATCTGGGCGGCGCCCATCTGCAATCTTTCCAGACCGCAGGACTAGTATTTCGCCATATCGCAACCGATGCGACCGCAGAAATCTCAGGCCACTATCACCCCAAACACAGCCTTGCAGGACGCAGCAGACCCGCATTTCTGGTTGGCGATGACAGGATCATCATGCCCGCCTATGGCGCCTATACAGGCGGCCTGCGCAGCAATGCGCCACCGGTCAGGGCATTATTCGATGGGCCGGTAACAGCCGTGATGACCGGCCGAAAAGCCTTGGCGGTGCCAGTTTAGGCGGTCAGGCCATCCGGCTCTGGCAAGTCGTTCGCACGACAACAGGCAGTCAGCGTATTTGCCAGCAGGCAGGCAATCGTCATCGGACCAACACCGCCGGGTACCGGGGTGATTGCACCCGCGACCGCGGCACAGCTTTCATAATCCACATCACCCACAAGACGCGTGCCACCCTCAGGCTTCTCAATCCGGTTGATGCCAACATCAATCACAGTCGCACCAGACTTGATCCAGTCGCCGGGCACCATCTGCGGACGCCCAACAGCGGCAACAACAATGTCCGCCTGCCGCACCACCGCCGCCAAGTCCTTTGTCCGGCTGTGCGCAATCGTGACGGTGCAGCTATCGCCCAGCAAAAGCTGGGCCATCGGCTTGCCAACAATATTGGAGCGGCCAATCACAACAGCATTCATGCCTGAAAGCGACCCATGGTGATCGCGCAACATCATCAGGCTGCCCAAAGGGGTACAAGGGACCATGCTCTTTTGACCGGTCCCCAACAGCCCGACATTCGAGATATGAAACCCGTCCACGTCCTTGGCAGGATCAATGCTGTTGATGACCAGATCGCTGTCCAGATGGTCCGGCAAAGGAAGCTGCACCAAAATGCCATGCACGGCGGGGTCATTATTCAACTGGTCAATCAGCGCCAACAAATCCGCCTCAGATGTATCAACATCCAGCTTGTGTTCGATGGAGGTCATCCCGACCTCAACCGTCATTTTGCCCTTGGAGCGCACATAAACCTGACTGGCGGGATCTTCGCCCACCAGGACAACAGCAAGTCCAGGCGTGATGGCGTGCTCTGCCTTGAGAGCCTTCACACCTTCGGCCACTTGCCCACGCACCTTTGCGGCAAAGGCTTTTCCATCAATCACTGTAGCTGTCATATTTGTCTTCTTTTGTTCAAAAATACCTCCGCCGGAGGCAAATGGGAGGGTGGGCGGGGCGATGACGCAGTCAAGCGCCGCCCCGCCCCAAAATCTTAGAACAAGCCTTCGATTTCACCGGCATCATTCAGCATGATCTGCTCGGCAGACGGCACGCGCGGCAGACCCGGCATGGTCATGATCTCTCCGCAGATGGCGACAATGAAACCAGCACCCGCGCTCAGGCGGACTTCGCGGACTGGCACCGTGTGGCCCGTTGGCGCGCCGCGCAGCGTTGGATCAGTCGAAAAGCTATATTGGGTTTTGGCCATGCAAACCGGCAAATTGCCGTAACCCTGCTGTTCCCATTTCTTCAATTGATCCCGGATCTTGCTGTCAGCAATTACCTCATCCGCGCGGTAGATGCGCTTGGCGATCGTGTCGATTTTGTCAAACAGGCTCATGTCATCTGGATAGATCGGCGCAAAATTCGCCTCTCCGACGTCGGCAATCTGGGCCACACGCGTCGCCAGTTCTTTTGTCCCTTCGGACCCCAGCGCCCAGTGCTTGCACAGGATCGCCTCAGAGCCTTGGGTCTCCACATATGCCTGTACCGCCGCCACTTCGGCATCGGTATCAGTGACGAAATGGTTGATGGCCACGACGACCGGCACCCCAAAGCTTTTGACGTTCTCAATGTGGCGACCAAGGTTGGCGCAGCCTGCGTTGACCGCATCCACATTCTCGGCACCCAGGTCGGCTTTTGCGATGCCACCATTCATCTTCATCGCCCGCACAGTCGCCACGACAACTACGCAAGATGGCGCCAGACCGGCCTTGCGGCACTTGATGTTCATGAATTTTTCAGCGCCCAGGTCAGCACCAAAGCCTGCTTCTGTCACGACATAATCCGCCAGCTTCAGCGCCGTCGTTGTCGCCGTGACAGAGTTGCAGCCATGCGCGATATTGGCGAATGGGCCGCCGTGTACAAAAGCCGGGTTGTTCTCAAGCGTCTGCACAAGGTTCGGCTGCATTGCGTCCTTCAACAAAACGGTCATCGCGCCATCGGCTTTGATATCGCGGCAATAGACAGGGGTCCGGTCACGGCGGTAGGCCACGATGATATCACCCAAACGCTTTTGCAGATCGCCCAGATTGCGCGCCAGACACAGGATCGCCATCACTTCGGACGCAACGGTGATGTCAAACCCAGCTTCGCGCGGGAAACCGTTTGCAACACCACCCAATGAGGCCGTGATCTGGCGCAGGGCGCGGTCGTTCATATCCAAAACGCGACGCCACGCGACACGGCGGATGTCGATCTCAAGCGCGTTGCCCCAATAGATGTGGTTGTCGATCATCGCGGACAACAAGTTATGCGCGGACGTGATCGCATGGAAGTCACCAGTAAAGTGCAGGTTCATATCTTCCATTGGCACGACTTGCGCGTAGCCACCGCCAGCAGCACCTCCCTTCATACCAAAGCACGGACCGAGCGAGGCTTCGCGGATACAGATCGCGGCTTTTTTGCCAATCGCGTTCAAGCCATCGCCCAAGCCCACAGTTGTCGTGGTCTTCCCTTCACCGGCAGGTGTCGGGTTGATCGCGGTCACAAGGATCAACTTGCCGTCTTCGCGGTCCTGAACGCTATCGATCAGACGCTGGCTGACTTTGGCTTTGTCGTGGCCATATGGCAGCAGATCATCACTATCGATGCCCAGCTTTGCACCGATTTCCTGAATGGGCCGCTTTTGAGCAGCGCGTGCGATCTCGATATCAGACTTGTATTCCATGAAGACTTCCCTGGGTCAGCGGCACTTGCCGTATGTGTTCACTGTCGCTTCTAGCGGGGGAATACCGCAGTATGCACAGCGATTGCGACATTTTCCCCTTCGGAATCGTCGGAACCGCCTTGATCTGTTTCGGATTGGAAACCTAGGGCTGCCATGGACGTTGATCGGGCACGTGTAACCAGACCCTGTCGCCGACGGCGATGCGCCCCTCCCTTTCAACCCATGCCGTCACACCGCGCTTGCCTTTTGCCGCAGTTTTGAATGTGTCACCTGCCCCCGGATGAACGGCATTCATCGGTTTTGCAGGCAGATGGCAGGGCCGGTTTTCCATGTCCACAACGATGCAGGAGCCATCCGAAAACTGAAGGCGCGACGAAGGTGGAAGGTGGGTTAAGTCCGGGATGCCAGAAATCACCAGCGATGCGCCGACAAGTGCCGGATCAAGCTGGGCCAAGCCGCAATCCGCGGCAATCTCGGCAAGCTCCTCGACGGACACCACAGAAAGCTGGCGGGTATTTCGGATTTCAGTATCTCTTGGGTACTGGCTTTTGACGCGGCTGCAAGAAGGACGTGTCAGCCCGCCATGCGCCTCACCGGGGATGCCTGCGAATGTCAGTCGGGCCTGTTGTGCGGGCGCAGACCGCAAGGACGCATCCCGGTCAGGCACATGGCCGATCCAGACAATTTCACCATAGACATCTGTGGGGTTAAGGGCTGGCATTGGCGTCTCTGTGTTGTTGAGGTTGGTCACTGCTTATGTCAGCTCGCCCGCACCTTCAATTCAAGAGATGCTCCAAACGGGCAAAGCCCCAACTCAAAACGCCGCCCCGAAGGACGGCGTTATTTGGTCTTATGTTGAAGGTTCCGGCTCCATTCCGCCATCGTCAGAGGCGCGCGGCTTCTTCGGCTTGGTCTTGGGGATCGCCGTGACGGACGGTGTGCCACCCGATTTTGGCGTGTCGTCGGCATCGTCGCCCGCATGTGGCGGCTCACCCGCCATCACGCGCTTGATCTCATCGCCGGTGAGGGTCTCATACTCCAAAAGACCCTGGGCCAGACGCTCGAATTCTTCGTTCTTGTCGGTGATGATCTTATGGGCCAGATCATACCCGCGTTGGATAAATTCGCGCACTTCGCCCTCGATCAGCTCTTTGGTGCTGGCCGAAACGGACAGACCGGCTGTGTTGCCCGAATAGCCCTCATGCGCTTCGGCATAGTCGATATTGCCGACTTTGTCCGACATACCCCAGCGCAGGATCATCGCACGCGCTAATTGGCTGGCCTGCTGGATATCACCCGCAGGGCCGTTGCTGACCTGATCGGCACCATATTTGATCGTCTCCGCGGCTTTACCGGCCATCGTCATTGCAAGCCGCTGATGACATTCATCGCGGAACATGTTCAGTCGGTCCATTTCAGGCAAGCTCATCACCATACCAAGCGCACCACCGCGCGGGATGATTGTCGCCTTGTATACCGGATCACACTTCGGCAGTGAGATGCCAACAATCGCGTGGCCAGCCTCATGATAGGCGGTCATTTCCTTCTGCTCTGTCGTCATCACCATAGAGCGGCGTTCCGCACCCATCATGACCTTGTCCTTGGCAGATTCGAAATCATGCATCGTCACGAAGCGCCGGCCAATACGTGCAGCCATCAAGGCGGCTTCGTTCACCAAGTTCGCCAGATCAGCACCCGAGAACCCCGGAGAACCGCGTGCAATAATGCGCAGGTCAACGTCAGGACCAAGCGGGATCTTGCGTGCGTGAACACCGAGGATTTTCTCGCGGCCTTTGATGTCCGGATTTGGCACAGTCACCTGACGGTCAAAACGACCCGGGCGCAGCAACGCAGGGTCCAAAACGTCACGACGGTTCGTTGCCGCAACAATGATTACACCTTCGTTCGCTTCAAAGCCATCCATCTCGACCAGAAGCTGGTTCAACGTTTGTTCACGTTCATCGTTGCCGCCACCGATTCCAACCCCGCGCGATCGGCCAACGGCATCGATCTCGTCGATAAAGACGATACAAGGTGCATTCTTTTTGGCCTGTTCGAACATGTCACGCACGCGCGATGCACCAACACCGACGAACATCTCAACAAAATCGGATCCCGATATTGTGAAGAAAGGCACGCCTGCCTCACCGGCAATTGCCCGCGCAAGCAGCGTTTTACCCGTACCCGGAGGGCCCACAAGCAGCGCACCTTTTGGAATTTTGCCGCCGAGTCGCGAGAATTTCTGCGGATTGCGCAGGAATTCAACGATCTCTTCCAGTTCTTCTTTGGCTTCATCAATGCCCGCCACATCGTCAAAGGTGACGCGTCCCTGTTTCTCTGTCAGCAGTTTGGCGCGCGACTTGCCAAAGCCCATCGCGCCACCTTTGCCACCGCCTTGCATACGGTTCATGAAATAGACCCAGACCCCGATCAAAAGCAGGAAAGGCAGCAGACTGACGAGGAAGGATTGGAAGGCCGATGTTTCCTGGCTCTGCGCCGCAACGGGCACGCCAGCTTCGATCAAAAGGTTCGTTATTTCAGCATCTTGCGGCTTTATCGTCACATAGGTACGCCCGCCTTCTGCAAACCGTACGTTTTCTCCGTCAATCACAACATCTGTGACGCGGCCACCTTCAACGGCCTCAACAAATTCTGAATAGCTGCGTGCCTCGCTGTTCACCGCACCCGGAGGACTGCTGAACAGATTGAATAAGGCCAGAACCATGAGGAACAGGACGACCCAAAAGACCATATTACGCGCGTTGCCCAAGGGGAAAGCTCCTTTGAAATGGGGGAGTGGAACGACAGAGTCGCGTCACTAGCGTTTCTTCTAAAATAGAGGCGAATGATTAATCTTCAATGGCAAACGCCGATGAATGGAAATCCGCGACAATCTGTGCAGACCAGCCGTTAGCAAAACCTGCCAAAGGCGCCGCGAGCAATGTTTCGCCATCCCATATCGCCGGAGACGCCAGAAGCGAAGATCGCGGTATGCCGGATGCCCGCCATTCGGGACAGTCGATGAGCGCTGACCCGAGAGCCTTGACCGTCAAGCCATCGCGCAACGGGCCTGACAACCGCCAACGGCTGTCCCAGATGATGGACAGACCAGTTTCCAAGACATCACGCGGGGCGGTCGCCGCCGCTTCCCGCGCAATGCGGATCCGGTTGTTGGTATCAACGCAAAGGATGCAGCCTGCAAGCGTCGCAGTCTGGCCCTTGCCCAGGCTTTCGGCTGCGGCCATCAACTGATCGAAACGCGGACGAAAGGCGCGCCCGTTGATCCATCCCAGTGCTGCGGCCAAAACCCGTCTGTTCTGGTCCGTCGTCATGTCGCCGAGGACCTCAGGCGCCAGCAACAGATCGCCGCGATCTTCGTGGACATGCGCGGCGGCAAATTGATGCGCTGCCTGCTCCAGCGTTGCACGTGCGGCATTCATATGGTCGATTGTTTGCAAGACGCGTTTTGGGGTCAGTCCAAGATCGGCAAGCTCTCCCGCCATGTGACGGGCGCGCACGCGGTCGTAGCGCGCATCAGCGTTGCTTGGGTCATCTGCCCATGAAATTCCCTGCTGCCGCAGCCACGCACGCAGATCAGCGCGCTTGGCCTCCAAAAGCGGCCGCAGCAGGGGCATCCCGCCGCGGGTGGCGCGCATCCGCATCGCCGCCAGCCCATCAACACCGGAACCGCGGGCCAATCGCATCAGGAACGTCTCGATCTGGTCGTCCTGGGTATGACCCATCCAAATCATCCCCAGTTCATGGCGTGCAGCAAGTGCGCAAAGGGCCTGCCAGCGCCCGGCGCGGGCCGCTGCTTGCAAATTGCCTGTCCCATCCCAAGACCAGTGACCCACATGGTGTTGAAGGCCAAGCGCCTGCGCCTGCGCATTGACCAGCGCCAGCTCCTGCGCCGCTTCGGGGCGCAACCCGTGATCTATCGAAAGGACGTGAAGCTGACCGACCGCAAGACTGCGCGCCGCCAAATGCATCATTGCAATTGAATCACCCCCGCCAGAGACCGCAAGCCCTATGGGTCGATCGCCAGAAACCGGGTGCTGCGCGATCGCTTGCGCAAAACAGGCGCCTACTGACATCCCAAGGCTTGCATTTCGGCCTGCGCCAAAGTGACCGTCGGGTTGCCGGGGAAACGGACATTGACCTCTGCCAGTGTCAGGCAGGCGTCTTGGGTCTGACCAATCACGCCCAAAGATGACCCCAGTTTGAATAGCGCTTCCGGCGCCGTCGGGCCGGTTGGGCTCCCCGAGAACGCCTCAAGATACGCCCGGGCCGCGTCGGTGATTGCGCCCGTGGCTTCCAATGCCTGCCCTCTGATGTAGTTGGCCTCAGAGGTCAGCGGACTACCGGGGTAATTTGACACGAAATCCGTCAACTGCGTGATCGCACCTTCCAGATCGCCCGCGTTCAGGCTTTCTTCGGCGCGGGCCAAATCATCCTGCTCACCGATGGCAAGCGCAGGCCCGTCGGTTGACGGGACAGGCATAATCACAGGGACAGCCGGCGTCTGCAATCCGCCCAGTGGGCTGTCATCCAATTGGCCGATATCACATCCGTCTTCAAGCTCGCAGAGACGGAAATTCAGGTCGCCAATGCGATTGTCGGCATCAGCCGTAATCCGGTTGACGCGAAATTCCAACTGCTCGGCATTTGCGGTCAGGCGTTGTAACTCCGCCTCAATCGCGTTCAAACGATCCAGCGGTGTGCTGCCAACGACACCTGTATTCAGGTTTCCGGTCGTCGACAGCTCACGCCGCAGGTTTTGAACATCCACGAAAAGCACCGTGAGCTGCTGGCGTATGTCAGCCAAAGTCTGTTCCTGCGCCAGAGCAGGCAAAGGCGACAGCGTCAACACGCATGCAAGAAAAAAGCGGTGCAACATGGACATTCCTTCAGGTCTTGGATCAGCTGGTAATCGCAGAGAACGACAAGACTGTCACAGCTCGCCGATTCTGCGCGTAGCAAACCTCTTGTGAGCAAATCTCAACCGGGCGTTCTTTTCCAAAGCTGGTCACTTCAAGACGGTCCGTGGGCACACCGCGCGAAACGAGATATTCACGCACTGCATTCGCACGACGGAAACCAAGAGCAAGGTTATATTCACGTGTGCCCTGCTCATCGGCGTGGCCTTCAATGACGGCACGGTAGTCGGCATTCGTCAAAAGCCATTGTGCCTGCCCGTTCAGAATTGCTTGCCCCTCAGGTGTCACGGTGGAGGTGTTGACCGCAAACAGCACACGATCACCTATGGTCTGGTTAAAGTACACAGGGCTGCTCGGATCGCTAGCGGATCCCGCAAGACCACCATTGGCATCAAGGCCGCCGCCCGCGCCGGCATTTCCCCCGAACCGGTCAGGGTTGGTACAAGCTGCCGTCACCAGTAACAAAAGCACGGCCGCCGCTGTCTTAATAAGTGTCATAATTTTTCATCCTGTTTTTCTGCTCAGTTTTGAAATGACCATAGCATGAGTTTCGCCATTGGGGAATCACCCTTGTTGTCAAGGTTGCAATGGACCCCAGGACGGATCAGAACCCCCACCCTGAACCGGAACACGGCGCAAGTTGCGGCCTGAAATATCCACCGAATAAAGTGCCGAAATGCCCGACGCACCCTGCGTTTCGCGTGTGAACATGATGACACGTCCATTGGGCGACCATGTCGGGCCGTCATCAAGGAAGGACGATGTCAGCAATCGCTCCTCAGAGCCGTCAAGCCGCATGACACCGATATGGAATCGCCCGGCGTTCTGCTTTGTGAAGGCAATCAAATCCCCGCGCGGCGACCAAACCGGCGACCCATAGCGCCCCTGACCGAAGGAAATGCGCCGCGCCTCACCGCCGTTTGCAGACATGATATAAAGCTGCTGCGAGCCTGACCTGTCGCTCTCGAACACGATCTGATTGCCGTCTGGTGAAAGGCTGGGTGCTGTTTCAATCGACGGGGCTGTTGTCAATTGGATATGCCGGCCGGTCGTAAGATCAGTGCGGAAGATATCGGTATTGCCACCGTTGGACAGGCTGTAAATCACCTGCCGCCCATCGCGCGAAAAGCGGGGGCTAAAGGTCATCTCACCTGTTGCGGTCTGCAACTGCTGTCGTCCCACATCGGCAACGTTCAACAAGTTGATCCTTGGGAAACCACTCTCGAAACTGGTATAGAGGACACGGTCCCCATCTGGCGAAAAGCGCGGCGCGAGGACAATGGAACTGCTATCGGTCAGAAACTGCACATTGGCGCCGTCATAATCCATGATCGCAAGACGCTTCTGGCGGTTATCCTTTGGTCCGCTTTCGGCAACATAGACCACACGGCTGTCAAAATAGCCGCTTTCACCTGTTATGCGGCCATAGACGGCATCGGCAACCTTATGACCCATGCGCCGCCAACCCTGTGTCGTCCCTGCAAATTGCAAACCAGAGCCAAGCTCCTGGCCGGAGAACACGTCATAAACCCGAAATTTCACGGTCATTTGTGCGCCTTGCACATTGACCGCGCCAACAACCAGCGCCTGCGCGTTGATCGCGCGCCAATCAGCGAATGACACGGGCTGGGCAAATGATCTTATCTGCGAAATGAACGCCGAGGCCGGGATTTCGCGAAACAAACCGGTGCCTGCCAGATCTTGCACCACCAATCGCGAGATTTCCGCAGCCACTTGCGCGGCGGCAGGGTTTTCGGCCTCAAAACCGGGTGATGCGAACGTGATGGGTTCGATGACGCCATCAGTGATCGTTAATCGCAGCGGTCCACTTTGGGCCAATGCCGGTCCGGACAACACGAGTGCCAAAAGAAGTGTCAATAAATGTTTCATCGTCTCTGCCTCATTGCGCTCTATCAGAGCTTGCCCCAAGTTGCACATCTGTGCCTCGTTTTGCAGGGGAAAAATTGGGAAATTCCTCACCTGCGCGTCTCTTTGCCTATCGCAATCGCATCCCGCTGGGATCAAATGTTATCACAACGTCTTCCCATTGATCGTATTTTTCGGCGGGCAACCGGTAGCCGCCCGACTGGCACCGCAAAATTGCACGACGTGCCGCTTGAAAAGCGATATCAACAGCGCTTGTGTCTCCCTGCGAGGACAGCAAGCGTACCTCATTGCCACGCACCGATCCGTCACGATCCAGACTGAAGCCCACTTCGACCGTGACGCGCGCGGCCACCGATCCGGGGTCAACGTTCCAGCAGCGGTTGACCGAGATGCGGAAACTGTCCCTCTCGGCGCCGGTCATCGGAGGACCAGCAGCTATTGCGGGCGCCTCTGACGGAGCAAGGGCGGCCTCCAGGGCGGCGGCAACATCTTCTTGTGGTGCGGGCTGCGTGACCGGTGTGTCGTCCTGCGCCACCTGCTCTTGTGCTGCGGGCTGCGGGCGGGTGGGCCTTGCGGTGGGGCGCGCGGATGTCGTCGGCGCAAGATCTTCAATGACGATCTGCGTTGTTGTCTGTTCGGGCGCGGTCGCCTCTTGTTCGTCCACGACAGCCTCAGCGCTTGCGGTCTCATCCGCAACGACAGCGTCGCGCATGACGTCGTCTATCTGCGCATCATCCGGCGGCGGCTGTGAAATCGTCGAAGCAACCGTCGGTGCCTGCTGTGGCGTGGGTACTTCGCTGATCTTCAAGTCCGGTGTCGGTGGGGGTGCAACTGGCGGCGCTGGTGGTGCAGGTGGTGCATCAACAACCGGTGTCTGGGGGGTCGGTTGCGGCGGCGTGGGCGGCAGGGGCGCTTCCGTAACCGGAGGGGTGACCGGTTCGGGCGCTTGTGCCAATGGCACCGGCTCTTCGGTTACAGGGGCGACGGGTGCCGCATCGGTGATTTCAGGGGGCACCGGCGCGTCGGGGTCGGCATCACCGGGGTCCGGCGTGGCACGGGCACGCATCTGCTCAAATTCCTCACCGGAGATCAAGGTAACATCCATGGTCTCAATGGCCAAAGGCTCAGCCTGAAAGCCCCAGCCAACGATCAGCCAGCCAATCAGCCCAACATGGCCAATCCCAGAAATGATGGTGCCCGGCGTTGCCATCGTTTACCCGTCAGTATCGCCCGGAGTGGCGATATCGGTCACAAGTCCTATGTCCGCGAACCCGCCCGCATTCAAAAGACCCATAATCTGGGCCACGCGGTTCCAGTCGTTGCGGCCATCGGCGCGCAAGAAAATCTTGTCACTGGTACGCTCTGCTGCAATCGCCTGTAGGCGCATGACCAATGCCTCCTCAGCGACATCGGTTTCCTGGATCATGACACGACCATCATTGGTTATCGTGACAGTCAGCGGTTCCTCATCGTCGCCCGGCAAGGCGGTGGCGGATGTTTCCGGCAGCTCAACAGGCACGCCAACAATAGACAGAGGGGCGGCAACCATGAAGATAATCAGGAGTACCAACATAACGTCCACGAAAGGCGTGACGTTGATTTCCGACATCGGTTGCCCGCGACGGGAGCGGCGACGGCGGCGTTTGCCGCCATCATCACCGGATTTCATGACACCGGCACCCATGACTAGCTGTCCAACTGACGGCTGAGGATCGTTGCGAACTCGTCGGCAAAGGCTTCATAGCCACTTACAATCTGGTCGCTGTCAGACGAAAACTTGTTGTAATAAATCACCGCCGGAATGGCGGCGAGAAGGCCCAGACCGGTGGCCAAAAGGGCTTCGGCGATGCCGGGGGCAACAACGGCCAGATTGGTGGTTTGGGCTTCTGCGATCTCGATGAAGGCGTTCATGATCCCCCAAACGGTGCCGAACAATCCAACGAAAGGGGCGGTTGATCCGACTGTCGCAAGGATCGGAAGACCCTTTTGCAATCGCGACGCTTGCTTGGCAATGGCGACATCCATCGATCGGTCAATCCGTGCGGTCGCCCCCGCTATCAGCCCGCCGTCCTGCCTGTGCGATCTGCGCCATTCCAACATGCCGGCAGCGAATATCTTTTCGGATGCGCCATGTGGCTCAGCCCCGATCTGGTCGAATAATGCGTCCAGCGGTTCACCTGACCAGAATGCGCGGTCAAATACGCCGGCCTCGCTACGGGCTTTGCGATATTGGATCGTCTTGTCGATAATCACTGCCCAGCACCAGACGGAGGCAGCGATTAACAGTATCATGACGATTTTTACGGTTATTGTGGCGCGCGCGAACAACGCCCACATTGTGAATTCCTGTGCTGCTTCCATGTGCCTGCTCTGCCTGAAGGCCCGGTTTTGGGCTCTGATTGTCACGCACCGTAGCCGATCACCGCATGGAAATCCAACCCATCTGATATCACTTCTGCGAAATCAGATGAATTTATGGCT
>NZ_JBELFI010000012.1:0-41372 GCF_042093035.1 Yoonia sp.
GGTCGCTGTGAGGTAACACTCGTGGGGGTTCGAGTCCCCCCGACCGCACCAAATCTCTTGATTGTTGATGTGCTGTGATGCACCGCCTACCTCGCAAAGGTGCATGCCACGCGAAATTTTGCGTGACTGGTCGCGAAGGATTTGCAAAGCTCAATTCCTATTTCAGTTTCAAAATTTATTAGGAGAGGACAATGACCTTGGACGTTATTGGCCCCGGATTTGGCCGCACAGGGACCGAGTCGATGAAGCGCGCGCTTGAAATGCTGGGGTTTGGGCCCTGCTACCACATGTATGAAGTCCTCCCCCATAAAGAACGGTTCGAGACGTGGCAGGCGATCTATGACGGCACGATCACGCCTGACTGGGACGCAGTCTTTGACGGCTTTCGTGCAACCGTCGACTGGCCTGGCGCATACTATTGGCGCGAACTGGCAGTGCATTTTCCTGATGCAAAAATTCTTCTGACATATCGTGATCCTGAAAGTTGGTATGCCAGCATGGAAAACACCATCCTGTCGATTTTGCGGGATCCTGAAAAAGCGACCGGAATGGCGGCACGACTTCGACGGGACGTGTTTGATGGAGATGTGGAGTCGAAAGCGCATGTAATCGCCACCTACGAGCGCAATCTAACCGATGTTCAGCAAGCCTTTGGGCCGGACAGATTATTGTCTTACGCGCTTGGCTCGGGTTGGGAGCCGCTTTGCAACTTTCTGGGATGCGATATTCCTGACGCGCCGTATCCCAGTGGCAATGAAAGCGCGAGTTTTCATACCAAGACTGAAAAGCTCGGCGATCAACGCGAGGTCTCAGGCGACACTGCTTGACCGGCGTTGCGTATCGGGCGGATTTCGACCCGTGCGCCAAAGCTGTTTTGACCGACGGAGAACGGAAATTCCGTCAACGCCCTCGCAGGCACGACCGACGCGCCGTCTGTCAGCGCGTTCAAACCCGGCCAACCGTCTCTGATCCAGACCGTGCCCGCAGGGATGCGCGGCGTGATTTTCGCGCGGGCGACAAAAGTGCCGCGCGCGTTCGATAATTCAATTCCGCCACCATCCGCAATGCCGCGGGCCTCCGCATCCTGCGGTGCGATCCAAAGTTCAGGATTGGTCTCGCGATTGGCAAGCGTGGGCAGGGCGCGGCCGTGATCGTAGAATGCATGAAAATGCGCAAATGTCCGCCCATGCGCCAGCAATAGCCCATCCTCGGCCATGTCCGGCGGCGTATATGTCGGCAAGGCAGCGATCCCGATGTCGGGCGCGCGTTCCGATAAAAACGCAATTTTGCCGGACCGTGTTGCAAAATCCCGTGTCGGGTAGGCCACATGCGAGACATTCAGGGCAACCCGCCCACCGTTTGCGCGCAGTGTCTCAACCGTTGCGTGGCCCGTGGCCGGGTGGTCGAGTGCTGCATTGATCGCCGCTTCCTGATCCGCCCAAGGATAGACATCTTTGACGTCCAGCCGCGCGGCGAGACCTTTGTAGAGGTCATAAACGGGCCGGGCCTCGCCCGCGGGGGGCAAGACGCGGTCAGACAGATGGATGTGCGTATTGGTCGATTTTGCGCCGATCTCTTCGAGCCAGATTGTTCCGGGTAGAACGATATCGGCGGCCTCTCTTATCGTCTGGTTGGGGAAGATATCATAAGCCACGACCAAGTCGGTATTTGCTAGAGCGGCACGCAACCTGTTGGTGTCTGCAAATGACGACAGGACATTCGATCCGATGGCAAAGAAAACCTTGACCGCGCCGCTTTCAAGCGCAGCGACGATCGCCTCCATTTGGTCGGGGATATATGTGCCGGGTGGACGGCGATCCGCGGCCGAAACATCGTTGAAGCCGACCCCGTGGCTGCGCCCGCCATGACGCGGGCCAATGCCACCTCCCGGTATCCCGAAGTTACCTGTCAGCGCTGGCAGGCAGGAGATCGCGCGCGCTGCTTGCCAGCTATTGCTGCCTTTATGGAGCGACGAGCCGCCAATGACGATCATCGCCGGAGACGTGGTGGCATAGCTGCGCGCCAAAGCGATGATCTGGGTCGCGGGCACTCCGGTCTGAGCTTCCGCCCAATCAGGTGTCATCTGCGCGACGTGCGCCTTGAGTTCATCAAAACCATCGGTGTGATGGGCAACAAATGACGTGTCCCAGAGGTTCTCAGATATGATGACATGCATCATCGCAAGCGCGAGTGCAGTGTCCGTGCCGGGGCGCACCAAGACCACGTCATCGACCAAAGCGGAGGCCTCCGTCCGGCGCACGTCAATACCGACAATCCGCGCACCGCGTCGTTTCGCGATCTCGACATGCCGCATTGTATTGGCCTGGCTGACGGTATTTGCACCCCATAGGATCACCATATCGGCGTTCTTGCCCAAGTCCTCTTTGGTTGACGTTTCAAGCGCGCCCGTGATCCCCAGACCGAATGCGCCAAGCCCCCAGCAGATCATAGCCGGGTTCCAAAACTGGCATCCGTAAAGATTGGCAAAACGATCCATCTGCGCGCGCTTGAGCCCGAAGGCGTAGTCATTTCCCCAGTTGCCATGGCTTTGCCAGAAGCCCACGCGCCCGGCTCCTGCGGCGCGCATTTGGTTGGCGATTAAATCCAGCGCGGTATCCCAGCTTAGCCTTGACCAGTCATCCAAGCCGCGCGTCTGGCGCATCTTTGGGTGCAGCAGCCTCCGGTCATTTCCGACAATTTCATGCGCCGCTTTGCCCCGCATACAAAGAAACCCCTGACTGTCAGGGTTGGTTTTGTCGCCAGTGATCGTCACATTCTGACCTTCATCGACCGTGACCTTCATCCCGCAGAGCGTGGGATGGCAGTTCATCGGACACATGGTTTTGAAGGTGTTCAACGCGCAATGGCTCCCTGGCGGTGGTGCAAGTGGACTTCAGATCAGGCTACGTTGAAAATCCTGCGACACAAAGGCGGTATTTGGCGCAGGTATCAATCAACTGCCCGGACTAGCCAGTTGTTCGATCCCGCGATGTTCGGCGCACTCATCAAGCAACCATTGGCAGACCGCCCGCACCGCCTTACGCCGTCCGGCGCGTGCGTTTATGGCCAAATAGTATCCTCCGAAGGGGATTTCGACTTCTGAAAGTTCGACCAGAGCGCCGGACGTTCGCTCCAGCTCGCAGAGATTTTTGTCCATCAGTACCGCACCAAGACCAGAAACAGCCGACTGGATTGCAAGCAACGCACTCAAAGGATGGGGCTGGGTGAGATCCGGTATTTCCTTGAGACCCGCCAACGCAAACCATTCTGGCCAAAGCCGGAACGTCGCTTCTTCGATCAAGGGACCTGACGCAAGCGCCGCGATGTCAGGTGTCCCATTGGAAACCTCCGCAAAGCCGGGGGCAGCATAGGCCCGCACTGCAGATTGAAACAACAGATGATACCCCTCCACTGACCGGTTGTGCAGGTATCTTAATCCCAAATCAAAATCATGGGCTTCGATATCCATCAGCTGGGATGTGACCGAAAGCCTGAGGTCAACCTCTGGATGGCGGGCCTTGAGGTTGGCAAGACGCGGGATGAGCCACTTCTGCGCGACAGTATTTTCTGTGGTGAGCGTCACTGTTCCCGTTGGCGGCACGGTCAGCGCCTCGGTTGCATATGCGATGCGGTCCAAGGCTGGTGTAACGTCTGCTAGAAACGCGCGCCCCTGATCTGTCAAAGCAACACCGGTATTTTGGGTGCGAAAGAGATGCACGTTCAATCGATCCTCCAACCCCCGCACATGTCGAGAGATCGCTGAATGAGAAACATTCAGCTCTTCGGCTGCCCTGGTAAAGCTGCCCAGCCGTCCGGCGGCTTCAAAGGCGCGCAATGCATTGAGAGGTGGCAGATTTCTGGGCATCCCGTTTGTGACTTTTTGGAACAATCGGTGTCAAGTAACAAGGTTTGAGTGCGCAGGGCGGAATGGCACAAGGTTGTTGCAGACCTTAACCGGGGGGACGACGATGAAACATACTGATGAACGGGCGTTTGAAATCATCCGCGCGCAAAGCCGCCCAAAGCCAGCCGGCCCCGTCTTGCCGATCGTTGGGCGGCTGGCAAATTTCAGCCTTTGGTTGCAATTCCGGGGCTGTCCATTGCCCACGTCTGAGCGGTTGCTCAGAGATGCCGGAATCGTTGCGGGCGCAAAAGAGCGAAACGATGTGACCGCTGCCCCGCTGATACGCTGAAGGGCAATGCAGGCGGCGGCAATTGGTGACCTGACGGGTCGGGTGTGTCGCATCGGGCGATATAGGCCGGGCGACTTTGTCCGCGTTATCGACGTGGGCGCGCGACGGGTCTCGATGTGTGTTTATCGTCGATAGGTTGAATGCCATAGGTAGCTATGCGTCAACAAACGAGCCACGACACATTTTGCTCAGCGGTCGCTTGGGTTGTTTTCAAATGCAAGCGAACGAAAACACGAATCAAAACGCTTTGTTTCCAATCGGCGACAAGTTCTTTCAAACATAGTTAATGGCGGACGCCCGCGCCTCAATTCGCTTGGGATATTCAGGGATCATCATAAACGATTGAAATTATTACAATTTATGTCAAAAGCTGATGCTTTTCACTGCGCGTTTGCCTGCCATTTGCCAGAAAATACGAGCTGATACAGGCGATACCGACCCAGAATTGCCCTCAGTTTTGAAAAAACCTGCCGTACTTTGTCCACATTTGAAGCAGAGGGTTTGTCTCGAAGTTAGATTTAATCGGGCCTTGTGGCACCCATTGTTGCGCTGGTGATTTGTTTTTTGTGAAGACCGCAGTTGATTGGCAGGAGACAACCTTTGGTGAACGTAATGACAACACGATTGAAAACTACGGTGGCCGGACTGGCACTGGTTACGGGACTTGCTTCCCCTACATCCGTTTTCGCGCAAGAAGTGAAACTCACATCGACAGACGGCACGATGAGCCTTTCTGGACAGCTGATGGGGATCGAGAGCGACAACTACATCATCCGCACAGCACTTGGCGACTTGCGTGTGGCAACAGCCACAATGATTTGTGAAGGCGACGCATGTCCGACCTTTGAAGACGTAACCGCAGATATAACGATTGTCGGGTCAGAGGCGATTGGCCTTGGTATGATGCCGCTGCTGATGAGCGGCTTTGCTGCCTCTTTGGACGCAGAAGCGGAAGTCTCCAACCCTGCCGCAGGCGAAGCTCTTGTGAACCTGATCGGCGATAATGGGTTTGGCGATGAGATCGGCACATATCTTGTTTCGTCATCCGGAGATGATGACGCATTCAATGCTTTGCTTGAAGGTAGAACCGATATCGGCATGGCCGCGCGCCGTATCACCCAAGCGGAGGCGCGCGCGCTGCGCGCCGACGGTTCTGGCAGCATGGTCAACCCCAATCAGGAACGCATCATCGCGGTCGACAGTATGGTCGTCGCGACACATGCATCCAACCCCGTTCAGGGTCTGACCGAAGACCAGTTGCGCGGCATTTTCTCTGGCCAGATCAGAGACTGGTCACAGGTTGGCGGCAACCCCGGCCCAATCACAGTTGTGTCGCAGCCTGAGGGTAGCGCGAGCTATGAATATTTCATGGATTACGTCTATGACGGCAACCGTCCCAACTTTCTGCCGCAAGCGATTGCGGCAGACGATCAGGCGATGTCGAATGTGATGTTCCATGACAAAAACGCAATCGGCTATCTTGGCTACGCGTTCCAGCGTGGCGCGAAACCTGTCGCCTTGTATGACGACTGCGGGATCGCTGCGATACCGGATGCCTTCTCTGCCAAGACAGAGGAGTACCCGCTCAGCCGCCGGATGTATCTCTACAGCCGCGCCGACAACCAGAACCCCAAGCGGCAGGAGTTTCTGGATTACGTTACGTCGACAGCGGCAGATGGCGTGATCGGCAAGTCCGGATTTATTGATCTGGGTATTCTGCGCCGCACACAGGACGCAAGTGATCCACGTTTCAATGCGCTGACCGAAGCCCGCAACGCCTATGACGTTGGTTTTGAAGGCGAAGTGATGCAGGAGATGCTGGAAAAGATGGATGGCTTTGACCGCCTGTCCACAACATTCCGTTTCCGCACCGGTTCGTTCTCTATCGATGAGCGTGGGCACCTCGATATGATGCGCCTGATGGCCTATCTCAAGACTGTCCCTGCGGGCACTGAGATCACTTTTGTCGGTTTCACCGATGAAGTGGGTGCGTTCGATGGTAACCGCCATCTCGCCGAAAAGCGCGCGGAAGCGATTTTGGCCGATCTGTTCGATATGTCCGGCAACCGTTTCAGCGACCTGTCATTCGCGACTGCTGGTTTTGGTGAGATTGCACCATCCGCCTGCAATAGCACCGACCGGGGCCGTGGCATCAACCGCCGTGTTGAAGTATGGATTTCAAACTCTGTTGCGGGTTGATTTATCATAGGCTTAGCATTTGAAATTAAACCACTAAAACGACCGGCCAATGGCCGGTCGTTTGCGTTAAACTGGTCCCGCCGTAGCCATAACTGTCCCAGATTGAACCCGCGACACAATCAGACCGCGGCCCAAGTCCCCGGCGGGATGTCTGCGACGCTCCATGCGCCGATTTGCCAGCGGACTAACCGCAACGTCGGGAAACCGATATGTGCTGTCATGCGGCGCACCTGCCGGTTCCGGCCTTCGTGCAATGTAATCTCAACCCAGCTGTCCGGCACCGACTTGCGAAAACGCACTGGTGGATCACGCGCCCAAAGCGCAGGCGGATCAATCAAGCGCAGTAGCGCCGGGCGGGTCGGTCCGTCCTTGAGCGTCACACCGTCACGCAAGGGCTGGAGATCGCGATCAGAAGGGGCGCCTTCAATCTGCACCAGATAAGTCTTGGCCTGTTTGTGCTTGGGGTCCGCAATCCGGGCCTGCAGTTTGCCATCATCAGTCAGCACCAAAAGCCCTTCGCTATCGCGGTCCAACCGACCAGCCGGATAGACGCCCGGGACGTCGATAAATGCCGAAAGGGTAGGCCGCGCAGAGGGGCTTCTGGCGTCCGTGAACTGCGACAAGACGCCAAATGGTTTGTTAAAAAGAATAACACGCGACATGCGCCTTCACTAGCCTGAGACGGGCTGGCGCGTCTATGGTGTTATCCCAGCGCGCGATGATCTATCCCTGACGGATGGCTCTCGCTTGGGCGCTTGGCGTTCGGTATACATCCGTGTGCCGGTAAGTAACTATAAATAAATGCAAAATTCAGTTTACACTTTCGCAAACACCGCTAATTTGCGATAGATAACCGCAGGCAAAGGTGAGGCTAATGGCCCCAATCGCAGATCACCCGTTGCGCTACTCGATGGCGAATGAACTTCACGCCCGGCCCTTTCCGGCTGTCAATGCGCCCAGCCGCGCAGCCTATCTTGCCATCAAACCTGCCGAGAACGCAGCAGGGCGTGACCGCGACGCCGACCGCACGCATCTAATTGATTTGCTGGACCGTTTTGGCGCGCAACACCCCAAACCTGGGGCGACCCATTTCTTTGGCACGATCGGCAAGCATCAGTTGAAATGGGAAAGCCACACGGAATTTGTGACCTATACGATCTTTGGCGACGGGCTGGCAGAGCGGCCGTTCGACGCCGCCACCTTCGGTGTTTTTCCCGAAGACTGGCTTGACGCGGCACCGGGCACCCGCGTGACATCGGCATTGATCCGCATCGAAATTGCCGAAGGGGATGCGGGTATCTCCGACAAGGCGCGGGATTGGTTCGTGCCGGAAAGCCTCGCGATCAGTCGGGTCATTGAGGATGATCTGGTGGTCGCGGGCGATTTTCGCATTGATCACATTGGTCATATGCGTTTTGCCGTCTTCGCCCGCCCGCATGTAGACGACCGCCGTATTGGGCGCGTTGTTCAGCGCCTGTGCGAGATCGAAACATATAAGGCGATGTCGATGCTGGGGCTGACGCGGGCGCGTGGGTTGGGTGCAAGGATGGCTGAATTTGACGGGCAGCTTACAGGGCTTCTCGAAGCGATGCGAAGTACGACGGGGGACCCCGCAGAAGTCTTGCAGTCCTTGCTGGAGGTGTCGGCAGAGATCGAAAACACCATCGCCCAGTCTTCATTTCGTTTTGGCGCGACGGGCGCTTATGAAAAGATCGTGAACCAGCGGATTGATGTGCTGCGTGAAGAGCGCTTCGAAGGCCGCCAGACTTTTGGTGAATTCATGATGCGCCGATTTGATCCGGCAATGCGGACAGTGAATTCCACGAAAGATCGATTGCAGGCGATGTCGGATCGTGCCCTGCGCGCGGGGGAGCTGTTGCGCACCCGTGTTGACGTGGAACGCTCCGCTCAGAACCAGGAACTGCTGACCAGCATGGACAAACGCGCCGATTTGCAACTGCGCTTGCAACGGACCGTTGAGGGTCTGTCGGTTGTTGCAATTTCCTACTATGCGGTCAATTTGGTACTCTATCTGCTTGGCCCGTTGGAAAATAGCTTTGGCGTCAGCAAAGCTTTGATCGCAGCGGGGGCGACGCCTGTAGTGTTGCTCTTGGTTTGGCTCATGATAAACCGGATCCGAAAACAGATGGAGTAGACGGGGATGCGGGACAAAGCACTGGCGATTTTCAATGCAGGTGTTGCCGCCGCTGACCCTTATAAAGCCGTCGCTTCCCATTTGCATGGGATCGAGGCACCTGCGCTTGTCATCGCGGTGGGTAAGGCCGCGCCGGCGATGGCACGGGCAGCGCTTGAGCGTTTTATCGACACGCCCTGCATCGTTGTGACCAATTACGAAAACGCTGCCGATCTGGCGGGGGCAACAGTCTATGCTGCGGGGCATCCGGTGCCTGACGAAAATGGTGCGATTGCCGCGCGCGCTGTGATCGCCGCACTGGATCAGGCGACCGGGCCGGTGTTGGCTTTGATATCTGGTGGGGGGTCCGCGCTGTTGCCGGCGCCCGCCGGTGCGTTGACGCTTGACGACAAGGCTGCGGTCAACGCGTTGTTGTTGGGGTCCGGGCTTGACATCAAGGCGATGAACCTGATCCGTCAGCAACTTTCCACACTGAAGGGCGGTGGCTTCTTGCGCCACGCGGCCCCACAAAACGTGACAGCATTCATCTTGTCGGACGTGATCGGTAATGATCTTGCAGCCATTGCGAGTGGTCCGACAGTGGGTCCGATTGGCACCGCCAAAGACGCCATCGCGTTGCTGAAAAGGGCGGATGTCTGGGAGCGGGTTTCAGAGGTTGTCAAAGACCATCTTCTCAAGGCCGCGCCCCATACCTTACTGCCGCCAGCCCACAATATTCTGGTTGGTTCCAACGACATCAGTGTCGCGGCAATGGCTAAAGCGGCGGATGATGCGCATGTAATCCCGATACCTGTGGAGGGCGATGTTGCTCAAGCTGCCAAGCTAATCTGCGACCACGCTGTCATCGGCATCACTGTTTGGGGCGGAGAGACGACGGTTGTCTTGCACGGCAACGGGCGCGGTGGCCGCAATCAGGAACTCAGTCTGCGGATCGCGCAGGAAGCGCAAGCGCGCGGCTGGACCGATTGGGTGTGTTTGCAAGGCGGCAGTGATGGCCGTGATGGGCCAACCGATGCAGCGGGCGGCGTCGTAGACCACGATACGCTTGGGAAAATCCCCGACTTGGACGCTTTGTTAGCCAACAATGATAGCTATACGGCACTTGCGAAAGCCGGAGACCTTCTTGTAACCGATGCCACGGGCACAAATGTCGCGGATTTGGGTGTGATGATCCGGCGCGGCTAAGTCACGCCTATGCGCCGCCCCTTTTGCGGGGGCAGGAGCCTCCGGCGGAAGTTTTCTGGGGCAAGATGAAAAGCAGGTCTAGTTGTCCACAGGCAGTCCGCTCGGGACAGTATCAGGGGGGAGCAATGGGCGATCTTGTGCGGTTTCACCGGTCAGGGCGTTCAGGAATGCCACGAGGTCCGCGATCTCGTATTCTGTCAGGCTGGTGGGTGCGATATCACGCGCCGCGGCTTGGCGGGCCATCTCTGCGCGGTCTTCGCGAATGGCGAAATCCGATGCGGCAAGCCAAGGCACATCGGGCAAGTTGGCCATCTCAGGCGTCCAGGCCGCGCGACTGGCATCGGGGTCGGCGTGGTGGCGGATGATCGCGGCTAATGTGGGGAAGGCGCCGTTGTGACCGTAGGGGGCCGTCAGGGCCACGTTGCGCAAAGAGGGGGTGCGGAATTTATACGCATCTTCCAGCCTGTTGGTTTCGGCCATCCGCCCGACATCGCGTGAGATTTGGTCCCATTGCCGCGTGCGACCGGGCCCGAAAGCGGGCAATCCCAATGCGTAAAATTGCTGATCCGTGAAAAGTGGCCCGGCATGGCACACCGCGCAGCCTGCGCCGGTGAAAAGTTGCCGGCCCCGCTCTGCGTCAGCGGGCAACGGCGTGCCAGTGAGCCAGTTGTCGTAGGGGCTGTCGTAAGACTGCCATTCGATGATGATGAACGCCGCCAGCGCATTGCCTATTTCAACGATACTCACTTCGGCAGGTTCATCAATATTATCAAAGGCCTGTACGAACATCTCTCCGTAAGACGGGATGGTGCGCACCCGCTTGGCGATGATCGGCCAGGCCTTGTCAATGCGGTCATGGGTGGCCCCGGCTATTTCATTCTCGCGCGGGTTCCCCGCCATCTCGAATTGGGCAACCATTGGAAAGAGCGCCTGCGCCGCTATCAGATTGTCAAGCCCCTGCGGTAGCCATTCCTCAGCCGGGCTGTCAAAGCCGTTGCTGTAGATATCCGATTGCGTCAAGCGGCCATCGTGAAACAGGACGCGGATGTCGCGGTAACCCAAATTCCACAACGCAGGCGCATTGCGCGGAATGCGTTTGCGGATTGCGTCAGCGCCCGTGCCAGGCGTTCTTTCGGGGCCAACGCCGACGCCGCCTTCGCCAATCCCCAGCGATATCCCGTCAGCACCCGCAAACGTGGGGCTGTGGCATGTCGCGCATGAGATATTTTTGTTTCCCGATAGAATCTTATCAAAGAATAAAAGCTGCCCGATGCGCGCTTGATCCGCGTCGACGGGGATGTAATCCTCTGCCGTAATTACCTGTGCCACGGCCAGATTTGCGGCACCGAAAACAAGGAAGACAGCCGTATGCAGTATTTTGGGAAAGGATTGGCTTTTGGTTTGGTGCTGGCGTTGTGGGCGCCTGCCGCCCTTGCGGATATGGAAACCGCCCGCGATTTGATGGAGGCGGGTGAGTACACCCAAGCCCGCGAATTGTTTGAGGTCTACGCCCGTTCCGGCAATGCCGAAGCGGAGGAGCTGATCGGGGTCATGTACGCCCTCGGCCTTGGTGTCGACCGCGACGACGAGCGGGCGTTCGATTGGTATCTGAGGGCGTCTTTGAAAGGGCATCCTGGCGCGCAATCCGGTCTGGGCTGGTACTATGAGGTCGGGCGCGGCATTCCGGCCCCTGATTTGGTGCGAGCGTATCTTTGGTACGCTTTGTCGGCAATAGGCGGGGATCCGGATGCGTTGGATTCCTTGGAACTCATCACACCGCGGCTGACCGCGGATGAGCGGGCGCGGGCGGAGGTGTTGATTGATGACTATAAGGGGTGGATGTATCCGTTTCGGTGATGGGTGACGGCCCGGAGCGGCCACTTGGGGCATCAGATGTTACAGTGCAGCCCGTCGCACCAGCCGTTCGCTGCCAGCACGAAACCGAGCCGACGGCGAACGCACTCTCTGTGGGCAAAGTTGTCATTTCCTACATCGCAACGGAAGGTGGCTTCGCACATGTCGTCATAGGTTGGGAAGCCCCGAGGGGTCTTCTCGGTTACCACTTCACGTTCAACAGGAATGAGGGCGGTTATTACCAGGTTTCTGGCAATCCGCGCTGAATGTGGCGGTCCAGTCATCTCAGCCTGCCGGTCTTTCTGGCCCAGTCCGTCTGATGTATTTGAGAAACTGCTGCACCTTTTCCGTCCTGTGAAGGTCCACGTGGGTCACGACCCAGGTCGGGACTGACCAGTCTTGCGATGGAGGAGCTAGTTCGAAGAGGTCAGGATCGCCAGTCGCTTCATGCTCGGCAAGAAAACCCAGGCCGATGCCATCTTTGATTGCGTTACGAACGACGTGTTGGTCGGTCGTGTTGAGAGAGATATTTTCGGCCCCGACATGCTCCAGTATCCACCCGGCGAAAGGCCACCGGGATGGCTGTTCGTAGGAACCGACAAAACCGTGCTGCGTCAGATCATCTAAGGAGGGGTGCCCACGCCGACTGATGTAGCCGCGGCTGGCATAAAGGCCAAAACGGATGTGCCTGAAAAGTGTGACGACATAGTCAGGCGTGTCTGGCTTTGGCCCGGCGCGAAAAGCAACATGCGCCTCGCCATGTTCCAGTCGGGCGAGGTCGGCGCTCGCCGCGTATTCCAGCTTGATCTGTGGATGCGCCAATTGAAAATCCCGGAGCGCCGGCGTGACGAGCGGTGCGATGCCGGACAATGAGGTCACGATGAGGTTGCCCGACAAGGTCGCAGAACGCCCGCGGTTGCGGCCAGCCAAGTCCGTAAACATTTCATCGGCGCGACCGACGACATCCAGCATGTCCCGACCATTCTCGGTCAAGGTGTATCCCCGCGCGTGCCGCTGAAAAAGCTTCGTCTGAAACTCTGCTTCCAGCGTCTCTACGTGGCGGTTGACGGTCGCGCGATGCACGCCAAGGGCATCTGCGGCCGCGCTGACAATGCCGAGGCGCGCAAGCAGGAGTGCGGTACGAAGTTCTGTCCAATGCTGCGTGGCTTATTCGTATCAATCCGACGGCGTCGCATCAATGCGCATCGAGCGCGTATTCAGAACTGTAGTGCGACCCCGCATCACTTCGCGGTCGATGCACAGTTCGAAGATCTGGCCGGAAAGCGCCGGGGCGATTTGCTCGATCAACGACTTGATACGGCTCCGGCTGACTGCGCCAGAGAGCTTCCGTTTCATCTGGCCGAGGCGCAGCCTTGACGCCCTTCTGCGTATCCCGACATGTCGCACAAATGCGCATTACATGCGCTTTTCGTGCGGTTGTGACGATTCAATGCCGCATCCATATTCTGTCTAACGAAAACAAAGTTTGGAGCTGAAAATGAAATATCTGTCCTTGGGCCTGCGCGCCCTGCTTTCTCTCGTTTTTGTTGGCGCTGGCGGTGCCAAGTTCGCCGGTGTTCCGTTGATGGTGGAAACCTTCGATGCGGTCGGTTTCGGCCAGTGGCTTCGCTACTTCACCGGGTTCGTCGAGGTTGCGGGCGCCGCGCTTCTTTGGTGGCCGAACCGACAGGTCGTCTGCGCATCGCTCCTTGGTGGCACAATGACCGGTGCTGTCCTGACCCACTGGTTCATTATCGGCCCGTCGGCTGTGCCGGCGATCGCGCTGGGAGTGCTTTGTGCCGCGGTCCTCTATTTTCACCGCGATCAGATATCGGAAATCCTCGGGGGCGCAGGAAATGCGTGACCCTCATGGTCCGGCAATCGACCCACGCTAAACATAACATGGAACAGACATGAAAATACTCGCTTTCGCCGCCACCAACAGCCGCACCTCCATCAACCGCGCGCTGGTCGAATACGCCGCCGATCAACTGCAATCCGACATTCTGCCGGGTGCCGAGATCCAATTCCTAGACCTTAGCGATTTTGCGATGCCGATCTATTCCATTGACCGTGAGACCGAGGGCGGCATTCCACCAGAGGCACGGGCTTTTTTTGATGCGATCGGCGCGGCGGATGCGGTGCTTGTTTCCTTTGCCGAGCACAATGGCTCGTCCACCGCGGCCTGGAAGAACATCTTTGATTGGATGAGCCGGATCGAGATGAAGCTCTGGCAGGGCAAGCCGGTGGTGATGCTGGCTGCGACGCCGGGCCCGCGCGCGGGCGCTGGCGTGCTTGGCGGTCAAGAGATGATAGCGCAGTTCTTTGGCGCGGACGTTCGGGGCAAACTTGGTATTGGAAAATGGGCTGAGGCCTGGGATGGCGAGACCCGCACATTCATCAACCCGGAAGACAAAGAAGCCCTGCGCAATGCGCTTGGTGGGCTTGTTCTGGAAGTCGCGTAAGAGGGAGCACTAACATGACAATGAACCGCAAACGGGTCGCAATTGTGGGTGGTGGTTATCTTGGGTCGGACTTGGCCAAGTCGCTGGACGGCGAGATGGACGTCACGCTGATCGAACGGTCCACCCATTTCACCCATGCGCCCGCCATGATCCGCGCGATGGTTGACCCTTCGCTACTGGATCAGGCGCTGATCCCTTATGATGGACTGCTGACACGCGGCCGCGTGGTGCACGGCGAAGCGGCCTCGCTCGACGCCGATGGCGTGAAACTGGCGGATGGTCGGCAGATAGAGGCGGACTATGTTGTTCTGGCCACCGGATCGGCCAATCTTGCGCCATTCCGGACGGCCTCGGGCGACATTGCGGAACTGCGCGCCAATAACGACCGCTGGCACAATGCGCTGACGGCTGCGGACACCGTGCTGATCGTCGGGGCCGGCGCGGTCGGCACCGAATTGGCGGGCGAAATCGCCCATGCACATCCGGACAAGACGGTCACGCTGGTGTCGAGTGACGCGACACTCTTTCCCGAAACACCCGGAAAGCTGGGCAAATCACTTCATCGCAAGCTAGGCCAGATGGGCGTTGAGGTGATCCTTGGCGCACGGGCCGATAGCTTGCCCGGGCGTGATGCGCCGGAGGGCGGCCGCGTGGCGCTTTCGAACGGGCAGACCATCGATGCCGATCTGGTGATCCCCACCGTTGGATCCCGCGCGCTGGCCGGGCTTGCTGAAACGCTGCCGGGGGCCGTATTGGATGCGGCCAATCGGGTGAAGGTGGATCAGTGGCTGCGCCCGTCGGACCTGGCCAACGTCTTTGCCGCCGGCGACATGGCCGCCACCGGCGATGGCATGACCATCATCGGGATTTCCCGTCAGAAACCGTGGCTGGAGAAGACGCTGAAGGTGTTGGCTTCGGGCAAACAGATCGACTCGCTCAAACCCTACGCGCCCTGGGGTGAAAAAGCCCCGATCCTGGTCCCACTGGGCCCGCAGCGCGGCAGCGCCTTCCTGATGGCCTTCACCGGCGGCGATTGGATCACCCGCATGATGAAAGGCCGCGACCTGTTCCTTACAAAATACCGCAAACTGCTTGGTCAGACCTGACTTTGCACCTCTCTGAAATGCATTGGAGTTTTCGAAAATGACAAAGACGCAATCTCTCGCCCTGAAAATCGCCACCGTCCTTTGGGTGATCTGGGGCCTGGTTCACGCTTTCGCTGGCATCATGGTACTGACCTCCGACGCCTCGTCCGGTTTTGCCGCAATCGCCGACGCCATCGACGCAGAATCGCTGACTGCCGATTATAACGCCGCAGTAGGGGGCATCCTGAACCAGCATGGATGGAACCTCTTGTGGTTCGGCGTCGCGACGATCATTGGCGGGTTTTTGATCTGGCGCGGCAACATGACGGCAATCTGGGTGACCGGTATGGTCGGCGGTTTGGCTGACCTTGGCTATCTGTTGTTTGTGGACTTCCCCGGATACGTGAATTTCTTCCCCGGCACCTTGATGACTTTCATCTCCGGTTCGGCCATCGTGCTCAGCTTCTGGGTCTGGCTGTCAAACCGCAACGCCTGAATTGTCCTCAGCCCCAATGAAAGGCCGCAGCCATGACTGACCCTCCCAAGATCATCCCGGCCCAAGACGGCCCGTTGATCGTCGAGAACCCGCCCGACCTGAAAGGCGCTGTTAACGCGGATCTGACGGGCAAGCCGAAGGCCGCGCTGTGTCGTTGCGGCGCGTCCGCCAACAAGCCGTTCTGCGACGGAGCCCATAAGAAGATCGGGTTCACCAGCGCGCCCGATCGCAGCCGGCTGCGCAACGCGCCGGTGGAGTACACGGGTCGGGTGATCGGCGTAGAGGTTACGGTCAGCTACACGCCCGTTCTTTGCACCCACGCCGCGCAATGCCAGGCACGTGCCGCAGCAGTCTTCGACCCGAAGAAAAAGCCGTGGATCCAGCCTGAGAATGGCACGCTGGATGCGATCATGGACGTGATCGCCGCCTGTCCATCGGGTGCGCTGCGTGTCTCCGTCGGCGAGCAGCCTGCCCAGCACATGACAACGGGAGAGGTCGGTATCACCATTGAAAGGGACGGCCCGTATCACGTCAACAACCTAGCGCTTGAGGCCGAGTTCAACGGCGCGGGTGCGTCCCGCACGAAGTATTCACTCTGCCGCTGCGGGTTGTCGAAGAATAAACCGTTCTGCGACGGCTCCCACTTTGATGCGAAATGGTCCGATGACGGCAGCACCAAGGCGGATTGACGAGGCGGCTTTTAGAGTCGTCTGCGGATCGATAACGGTCATGACTTTGCTGATAGCCATGCACCATCCGATCGAGGCACCTGGAAAACAGGCGTTGGTCCTGTTTGGAACGGTAGGGGCTGTGGCGGTCGCCAAGGCTTATGCCGAGATTTGTGATTGGATGCTGAAATCTGGTAAACTGGCGGCTTGGGCCGATATCCGAGCAACATCGCCCCATAGTCAGACCGTTCTACTGGTCGCGAAACGAAACAAGAGAGAGCTGCTGTCCAGTAAAGCGAAAATCGACCTCCCGCCCAGCAAAAAAGGCCGCCCCAACCGGAGCGGCCTTCTTGTGGCTCTCGCCTGAACCTTTAGTTTAGGTCAGCTGCGTAAGCCTCTGCCATTTCTGCTTCAACCTCAGCTACCGCTGCGACCAATGCGTCCAGCATGTCACTGCCGCCGTCGACGTTCTCGCGGAACCAGTCGTTGACCGGCGCTGCTGCTGCTGCGAATGCGGCTTTCTCTTCCGGAGAAGGCACATAGATGTCGCCGCCACCTGCGACGAAAGCCTCATATGCTTCGATGGACTTGCGCTTTGGCGAGGCGAACGTCGCCTGTTGCAGTGCAGAGAATCCGTCAACAACAACGCGGCGCAGGTCATCTGGCATCGCAAGGAAGTTGTCGTTGTTCATCCACCACATCGCACCCATGTACGAATGCCCGTCCAGTGTCAGGTACTGCAGGCCCGCATCGGGGAATTTCATGCCCATGATGTCGGTGATGCCGTTTGCGGTGCCTTCAACAACGCCGGTTTGCAGCGATGTAAACAGCTCCGGCCAGGGGATCGGTGTCGCAGACGCCCCCATTGCTTCAACCAACTGCACAGGCAGGTCCGCCACGACAGTCCTCAGCTTCAGGCCAGCCATATCGTCCGGGCCAGTCACGCGGCGTTCTGTGTTGGCGAAGTTGCGCCAGCCGCCGGTGTTGCCGATGGTCATCAGGCGGATTGTGTTGCCGCTGTCCTCAAGCGCTTTGGCGCGCATGGTGCGGACGAAATCGCCGGACAGCACGGCCTCGGCCACGCGGTCCGAAGACATCAGATATGGCAGATCAAGCACCTGCACATATGGGAAGATGCCAGCCGCACCGCCGGATGTGGAGATATAGACGTCGATGGAGCCTTCGGAGACACCTTCAAGGCATTCCGCACCTGTTGCGCAAAGCTGTGTGCCGATGAAAAGCTCTACCGCGACGCGGCCGTTTGAGGCCGCTTCGACGTAGTTTTTGAACACAACCAGACCGTCATAGTCTTCGTCGTTCTCATTTGAGTTGGCAGTCGCACGGATTGTGAACTCCGTGTGGCCACCCGCCCAAGCTGCCAGCGGTGCTGCCAGCAGTGCCGCTGTTGCGGCGACTTTTGTGAGATGTTTCAACATTATTTTCTCTCTCCCTAGTTGTTGGTTTAGTTGATGCCCGGTGGTGGGCTAATGCAAGCACTGAATCCGATTTCCGGGGCGCACCCCAGGAAACCCGTGAGATACGGCACTGTCATGGAAATGGCGGGGACATAGGTAATCAGGAAGATCACGGCAATTTCCACCGCGAGGAAAGGCAGGATGGCCTTGGCGATGGTCTCAACCTTTTCGCCGGAGACCGTACTGGCCACGAATAACACAAGCCCCATCGGGGGCGTTGCCAGCCCCACGGTCAGGTTCACGCTCATGATGATCGCGAAGTGGACGGGGTGGACACCAAGATCGACGAATATCGGCCCCAGGATTGGCCCCAGAATGATAATTGCCGGTCCCGCATCAAGGAACATGCCCACAATGAATAAAAGGATGTTGATCAGGAACAACAGCATCAGTGGGTTCTCTGACAGAGAAAGGATATAGTCGCTGAGGATCTGCGGCGCATAGCTGAGGCTGACTACCGTCTTAAAGGCAACGGCAGCACCCACCAGCAAAAGCACAGCAGATGTGGCAAGCGCAGAGCGTGTCAGGACCTCGCCAAGATCACGCATATTCATCGACCTGAGCACAAAGAAGCTGACGATCAACGCATAGGCCACGGCAACGGCAGAGGCTTCCGTCGGGGTGAACACACCCACAAGGATACCGCCCAGAATGATGATCGGTGTTTGCAGCGGAGCGATGGCCTTTTTGCAGACCATGCGGAAGTCATGGCTGACCCGCTTGCGGTAGCCCATCAGCATGAAATGCGACGCCGCAAAGAGGGCTGCAAAAACGATCCAAAGGTTCAGGCTATGGACCTTATCACCGGTTTCATTGATGACCGCCAGACCGACCGTTGTGGACAACCCGCTATAGATGGCCATCAAAAGACCAGCCACGTTGATGCGCAGCAGCACAAAGCTGACCCAGTATTCGACCTTTGTGATTTCTTGGTTCTTGGTGACGATGCGCTCTGCCTTTGGCAGGTCGTATCGGTCGGCCATCAGGCGCACCATGACCATCAGGCCCACACCGACAAGGATGCCCGGCACGATGCCCGCAAGGAACAATGAGGCCACGCTTTCGCCCATCACATAGGCGTAGATAATCATAATACCTGATGGCGGAATGATCGGGCCAATGACTGATGATGCCGCTGTGATCGCAGCGGCGAATTTTCGGGTATAGCCGTTTTTCTCCATCGCGGGGATCAGGGTGGATCCGAGCGCGGATGTATCTGCCACGGCCGAGCCGGACAGACCCGCAAAAAGCATTGAGGACAGAATGTTTACATGCGCCAGACCGCCGCGCAGGTGGCCCATGAAGGCTTGTGAAAATTCAACCAAGCGCAGGGTGATGCCGCCACGGTTCATGATTTCGCCTGCGAGCATAAAGAAGGGCAGGGCCATCAGCGGGAAGCTGTCCATGCCGTTGTAAAGGTTGCGATAAAGCCCGGCAACCACATTACGGTTGTCGCCTTCGAGCATGATGAGCGCGAAGGGGGACGCCAGCAGTGCAAAGACCACCGGCAGGCCGACCATGATGAGGACGAGGAAAAGCGGGAGAAACCATAAAAGCATCAGTCTGCTCCCTGAAAGTCATCAGCACTCAGCGGGTTCAGGCGGTCGCCGTGCCCCAGCAGTCTGATGAGTTGGCGGATGATCAATTCCAGGTTCACGAGGATCAGTAAGTTCACCCCTACCCAAAGCGAGGCATACTGAAAGTTGTTTTGGAATTTTGCACCGCATTTGCCGTACTCAAAGCCAAACGGCCATTTCAGAGAGGACGAACACCCGCGGCCGGAGAGCGTATCAACGTGGTTATTGAGCCCGCGTTCCCATGCGATGACAAGCACCCAGAGCGCGATGCCCAGCAGCAGAAGCGTCAAGATCCCCGACACAACTTTGGGCAGCGCGCGTTCCAGCATATCGATGGAGACGAAACCACCCATGCGGAAAGCCAACGGTGCCATCAGGCCCGTCATCCAGAGCATACCGAAGCGCGCCCCTTCTTCTGTCCAGTTGGGCGCATCACTGAGCACATAGCGGAAGAAGACCTGCCCCAAGATCAAACTGACCATGATCGCAAGTGCGATAACCGCGATGACTTTGCCAATGGCAAGCACCACGGTGTTAAACCGTTCTAGCGGCCATAAAAGGCCAAACAGGACCGACATCGGCTCCTCCCCTGTTTATGTGCGGGCTTGTTGCCCTTTATTGTTAGGGGCTTTGCCCCCGTCGCCTACGGCGCCTCCCCCAGAGTTTCCCGGGCAAGATGATAATCAGATTGTGCTGAATTCTCCGTATTTGCCGCCATGAAAGACCAAGGGGGCCCCGCCGCGGTGATGTGCTTTGGTGACGCGCCCCACGATGATGACGTGATCGCCTGCGTCATGGGTGGCTTCCAGATTACATTCAAATGTGGCCAAAGCGCCTTCGATAATCGGCATCCCGCAATGCGACAGATGTGTCGGGACATCATTGATGGCAGTCTTTGATCTAATGATTTCAGCGCAAATATCGCGTTGATCGGCGCCCAGAACGTGGATCGCAAAGCGCCGCGATCCGGCAAAATATTCAAACCGTTTGGACGATTTCGCCGGCGACCAGAGCACCAAGGGCGGGTCCAATGACACGCTGGCAAAACTGTTGGCGACAATCGCGACCGGTCCTGCGGGGCTATCGGTTGTAACCACCGTTACACCGGTGACAAAGCTGCCCAACGCGCCGCGAAAGCTTTTGCTGTCTGCGCTCGGATCGAATGTCGCGAGAGTAGTTCCTGCGTCCATCATGGCACCTCTTCCCCGCGCGCGGCGGTATAGAGTTCATACCAGGTTTCACGATCCATTTTTACTTTCAAAGCGTCCGATAGTGTATTGATTCGGTTAATATTATTGGTGCCCATTACCGGCATGATATTTGCTGGATGCGCCAGCAGCCAGGCCACGGCGACAGCCCCGTTGTCGACACCGTTTTCTGCCGCGACCTTGCTCAGCGCGTCTTGTACGGCGCCAGACCCCGTCATCAAGCTGCCGCCACTCAAGGGCGACCAGGCCATAATCGGGACATTGCGTTCTTGCAGGTAAGCGACATCGCCATTGGTAAACCCTTCGGGGGCGGCCAGTGACAGCTCAATCTGGTTGGTGGCCAAAGGCGTTTTCATCGCCGATTGCAGCAAGGTCCAATCGTGCAATTTGAAGTTTGACACGCCAATCGAGTGGACTTTGCCCGATGCCACGATTTCATCCAGCACAGCGCCAGTTTCATGGTGGTCCATCATCGGATCAGGCCGATGCACCAAAAGCGTGTCGACCTTGTCGATATTCATCAGCCGCAACGAATGATCCACCGAGGCCCGAATATGCGCGGCAGACGTATCGTAGTATTTCACGCGCGCATCCGCATACCGCCCGGCGGGGGCCACGATATCGCATTTCGTGACAATCTCGATTTGGTCTTTGAGGGCGGGGGCCGCTTTGAGCGCATGACCCAGCACCTCTTCGGCTTCATAGCCGCCGTAGATGTCGGCCTGATCCATTGTCGTGATGCCCTGCGCGAGGCAGGCTTCGATTTTGGCCTGTACATGCGCGACAGATGTATCGCTGTCGTCGCTCAGCCGCCACATGCCATAGACAATGCGGCTGAAAGAAAGGTCTTCGGTGATTTTTATACGATTCAACGACGTGGTCCTACGCCGAGAGGCGTTGCTGGTGTTTCGCTTGGCACCCGCCCGTATGCATGTGGCAAAGAGCAGGTCTTGAGGTGGGGCATCACACGCGCGCCGAAGTGTTCAGCCTCGTCGATATGCGGATAGCCCGAGAAGATGAAAGCACGGATGCCCATCTTTTGATAGGCTTCAATTTTTGACATGACTTGATCGGTGGAGCCTACCAATGCCGCCCCGCAGCCGGAACGCGCGCGGCCAACCCCCGTCCATAGACCGGGTTCGGCGTAACCGAACTTATCCGCCAATTCGCGGGCCTTGGCTTGGTGCGCGACGCCCAGTGAAATGCTGTCATGGGCGCGGTCACGAATAAGCTTGCCGTATTCGTCATCCAGTTTGGAGGCAATGTAATCAGCGTATTCCTTTGCCTCGGCCTCCGTATCGCGCACGATCATATGCACCCGCAGGCCGTAATCCAGTGTCCGGTTGTGGGCTGCTGCACTGGCATTGACGTCTTTCATGCGTTGCGCGAGCCGTTGGACTGGTTCCGGCCACATCAGATAGACATCACATTGCGCCCCGCAAAGCTCCAGCGCTGCGGGCGAATACCCACCGAAATACAAAAGCGGTCCGCCGTTTTGCTGATACGGGCGGGCTGGGTCGGTGGGGACGTTTTTGAACTGATAGATCTCGCCGTCGTGGTTGATCTCATCGCGGGTCCAGGCCTGGCGCAGGATTTCGACTACTTCGTGGCTGCGCTGGTAGCGATAGCTGCTTTCGGCGACCTCACCGGGGAAATCGGAGCTGATGACGTTCAACGTCAAACGCCCTTTGAGCATGTGATCGAGCGTTGCGACGGTGCGCGCGAGCATGATTGGCTGTACCTCTCCGCAGCGGATCGCGGCGAGGAAATTGATTTTTTCGGTCAGAGGCGCCATGCCTGCAACAAAGGACAGTGTATCTTGACCTACCTGATAGGAAGAAGGTGCAAGGATATTGCGAAAGCCTTGCTTTTCAGCAGTCAAAGCAATGTCTCGGCAGTGTTCCCACGACGACCGCAGATCACCGTCAGGCACCCCCAAGAACTGATAATCATCAGAGCAAAGCGCAGAAAACCATGAGACCTCGGCCGCATCAAGGTCTGCGCTTGTGACCGGAACGATGGTCATTGATTCTCCTCCCCAGAAGTCTGTCTTTGCACTTGCCTAGCACGCAAAATTCTGTGCAACAATAGTGTATCAATTTCGAACGCTGGCTTTGGGAGGAGCAGTCGTGGCGAGAACCTCTGCCTTGCCGAAGTTTGTGCAGTTGAGTGAAACGCTGATCCGAGAGATCGCAGCAGGCCATCTGGCTGATGGTGCGCGTTTACCGCCGGAGCGGGATATGGCGGATGACTTCGGGGTTGCTGTCGGGACGCTGCGCAAGGCGCTTGCGGACGTGGAAGCCAAAGGGTTGCTCGACCGTGTGCAAGGATCTGGCAACTACGTCCGGCACCGGCCTGCGGTCAATTCCGTCTATGCTTTTTTCCGGTTGGAGATGTTGAAGGGCGGCGGTCTGCCGATGGCAGATGTGTTGACAATTGACCGCTTGGCCAAACCGAAGAGTTTTGCAAAGCTTGGTGGGGACAATCACGGACACAGGATCACAAGATTGCGCTATCTTGATGGTGTGATGATTGCACTGGAAGAAATCTGGCTGGATGGTGCAATCCGCGATCGTATTGCCGTCAGCGATCTTTCAGACTCGCTTTACCATTATTATCGGCATGAGTTGGGGATTGTGATTGCCTCTGTCGAAGACAGGATTGGTGTTGAAACTGTCCCCGATTGGGCGCCTGCGGCATTTCATCTCTCGCCAGGCACGAAAGTTGGCTATATCGAGCGGATCAGCTGGACCGCCACCAAAGAACCAGCCGAATTTTCGCGCACATGGTATGATGCCAAACGCGCCAACTATATCTCTCGAATGGGTAAGGGTTAACGACGTGGATACCATAAACTATGGCTTGATCGGCTGCGGCATGATGGGGCGCGAGCATATTCAAAACATCAACTTGCTGCCGCAGGGGCGGGTATCGGTGGTGTATGATCCGGTGGTAGAACTGGCCGAAGGCGCTGCGACCTTGGCACAAGATGCGCATGTGGCCGAAAGTCTTGAGGCGCTATTGGCGTACCCGGAATTGGACGCGGTCGTGATTGTCAGCCCGAACTATTTACATGCGCAGCAGTTGCAGCAAATTGTGGCAACCCGGCCGTTGCCAATTCTCTGCGAAAAGCCTCTCTATACGGATCCGTCCGATGCGGCGGTTATAAACGCAGTTTTTGCCGACTACCCGCACCCGGTTTGGGTCGCGATGGAATACCGCTACATGCCGCCAGTTGCGGCTTTGGTTGCGCAGGCCGAGCAAGCGACAGGCGGGATCAAGATGCTGACGATCCGCGAACACCGGTTTCCGTTTTTACCAAAAATCGGCGATTGGAACCGTTTCAATGCCAAAACAGGGGGAACTCTGGTTGAGAAATGCTGTCACTTCTTTGATCTGATGCGTTTGATTTTGGACGATGAACCCGTGCGTGTGATGGCCAGTGCCGGTCAATCGCTCAACCATATTGATGAGCGATATGATGGTGTGGCACCCGATATCTGGGACAATGGCTATGTGATCTTGGATTTTGCCAAGGGAAGCCGCGCGATGCTGGAACTATGCATGTTTGCGGAGGGCTCCAAATATCAGGAAGAAATCAGCGCCTTGGGGCCTAAAGGCAAGATCGAAGCGCTGGTGCCGGGGCCGGGCCGGTTCTGGCCGAAACTTTTGGGCGATCCGCCAGTGCCACAGATGATAATCAGCCCGCGCGCACCGAAAGGGCCCTATATATCCGAAATTCCCGTTGATCCGACCCTGCTTGCGGCAGGGGATCACAATGGGTCGACCTTCTATCAACACCAGCGCTTCAATGCGGTTGTCAGAGGTGAAGGCGAAGTTGAAGTCACACTGTCGGATGGGGCGAAGGCGATTGCAATCGGCTTGGCCGCACAAGAAAGCGCACGCACGGGACAGGCGGTCATGCTTTAAGTGCAAACCCGTTCGATGGGTTAGGCTGAAAGGCTTTCGGTCGACGGTTTTTTCGTCATTTGTGTCATTAGTGTTGCGGCCAAACTGAAAATTGGCAGGACTGAGCTACGCCCCAATTGCGGGACTAGACGACCGCATTTCGTGTGCATTAAGTGTGCAACATGGACGCGAAAACCGGATTGCGGACCATAGGAGAATTAGGAATGCCTAACATCGCAGCAAGTACGGCGGCGAGATTATCCATTGCGCCTATGATGGATTGGACGGATCGGCACTGCCGCTTCTTTCACCGCCTGATGTCGCGCCATACGTTGCTTTATACTGAAATGGTCACCGCGCCCGCAATCATCCACGGTGATCGGGGTCGTCTGTTGGGCTTTGATGCGGCAGAGCATCCGGTTGCTTTGCAGTTGGGCGGTTCCGATCCCGATCAACTGGCACAGGCCGCGCGGATTGCTGCCGACTATGGCTATGATGAGGTTAATCTGAATTGCGGTTGCCCTTCCGATCGGGTGCAGTCTGGCAGCTTTGGTGCGGTATTGATGGAAACACCACAGAAAGTCGCAGATTGTGTTGCCGAGATCATCGCGACCGTTGATATCCCCGTAACGGTGAAATGCCGGATTGGAGTCGATGACCAGGAGCCAAGCGAGGTTCTGCCGGAGTTCCTGGCGCAGGTTTCTGCTGCAGGGGTGAATCGATTTTCTATTCACGCGCGTAAGGCGTGGTTGCAGGGGCTAAGTCCCAAGGAAAATCGCGACATTCCTCCGCTGGAATATGAATTAGTGATAGAAATGAAAGACTTGTTTCCCCATCTTCATCTAAGTGTGAACGGCGGCGTGGAGACACTGGATGCCGCAGAAACCTTCCTCAATCGCGGCCTTGACGGTGTGATGATCGGGCGGGCCGCCTATCATGCGCCAGCGCAGATACTGCTGGACGCTGACGCGCGCCTTTTTGCGGATCCAATGGGTCGCAGTGCCGAAGATATTGTCCATTTGATGCTGCCCTATATGGTCAACCACCTTGCACATGGCGGTCGGTTGGGGCAGATCACACGCCATATGCTGGGGCTCTTTCAGGGGCGTCCGGGCGCGCGTGGCTGGCGCAGGCATCTGTCTGAAAACGCCCATCGCAATGGTGCCGGGGCGGACGTCGTTTTGGCGGCGTTGGGTCAGGTAACGCGGCACGCCGCTTAAGGATGATATCATGGAAGATCTTTTGCTCTTGGCAACGACAGCCGGTATTTTATTGGTGCTGGGCGCGTTTGCGGGCGTCATGGCCGGACTGTTGGGGGTTGGCGGCGGTATTATTCTCGTACCCGCTTTCTACTATGTCTTCAGCCTCCTGGGGTATGGCAGCCCACAGTTGATGCAAATCAGTCTTGCGACCTCGCTCGCAACCATCATCGTGACCTCGTTGCGCTCTGTGATGTCACACCACAAAAGGGGTGCTGTTGAATGGGACATCCTGAAAACTTGGGCACCGGGCATCGTCATTGGCGCTGCGTTTGGCGTTTTGGTGGCGTCTTCACTGCGTTCTGAGGTTCTGCAAGCGATTTTTGGCGGACTTGGGGTTGGTGTTGGCCTCTATATGACCATTGGGAATGCAGACTGGCGCTTAGGCGAAAAGATGCCAGGCGGCGGGCCGCGCGCGATGCTCTCGCCCACTGTCGGGTTCTTGTCCGTTCTGATGGGCATTGGCGGCGGTTCCTTCGGGGTGCCAGTGATGACGCTGTTTGGAATACCGATCCATCGTGCTGTCGCAACAGCGGCCGGGTTCGGCGTAATTATTGCAGTCCCTTCGGTGATTGGCTTTCTCTTTGTCGACATCGCTGTCGCACCGCCCTTTACGATCGGCGCAGTCAACCTGCTGGCCTTTTCGCTGATTGTTTCGATGACGCTGATGACGGCGCCATGGGGGGCGGCTTTGGCACACCGCCTTGATCCCAAACCGCTCAAGCGGGTTTTTGGCATCTTTTTGATCCTTGTTGCGCTGAATATGCTGCGCCAAGCGCTCGGATGGTAGGCGGATACCGTGTTTTCGACTGCGATGTGGCTGTTGCTGCTTGGGCGCAGTCAGCACGCGCAGTCGCGTTGGACATTTTGAAAAGCGACGAAGAGAGGCGGCACGGGCGCACTTGGTTTGTCGGGGTTGATGCCCTCCCAAACAAGGCGGATGGCAGCATATCGGGTGTTCCGCTCGCCGGGGCTTGGTTAGATCATGTCGCACGACCGCGCAATTGGCACGCGGCCCAACTCTCGGTTGTTTTCCCGGGTTATCCGCGACAAGACCCCGGTGAAAGTGACGCCGCGCATCGGTTTCGTCGTAACCGGGACGCGGCGCATGTTGATGGGCTCTTGCCCGTCGGGGCTGCCAGAAGGCGCTTTTTGCTTGAGCCACATGGCTTTATCGCTGGCTTGCCGCTCAACGATGTGGCGGCAAGCCCTCTGGTTGTTTGGAAAGACAGTCATTTGATGATGCGCAATGCATTCACGCGCGCGTTTGCAGGGATTGCCCGAAGTAAATGGGCCAGCCAAGACGTCACCGAAATCTATCAGGAGACAAGGCGGCAGTGCTTTGACACCTGCGCGCGGGTCGAAATTCAAGCCAAACCGGGGCAGGTAATCCTGCTGGACCGGCATCTTTTGCATGGCGTCGCACCCTGGGATCCCGCCATTGATGCCGATATGCGGATGATCGCCTATTTCAGACCGCAGATCGCCGCAGAAGGATGGCTCTAATCGCGGGTCGCCTGCCGACGCTTCTGAAAATCAGTCAGCGATTTGCCGGCTTCATCGACAAAGAGGCTTGGCAGAATACGCAGGCTGGAGATCTGATCCACGCGCACCTCTTCAAAACCATCCGTGGTCTCGCACCAAACGACGCAAGTCCAAAGGCGCCCCCAATAATCGAGTTGCAGCGGGCGAACAATCCGTTTGGTGTCATGCAAGATCATTTCCAGTTTCTGGCGCGTCCGCACGGCTTGACGCAAGCTTGGCAGGTGCTGAAACCCACGCGCCGCATCAGCAAAGGGATAGATCGCAAATCCGGTCCCCTCCGGCGCGCGGCTGCGATCCTCCGGCATCACCGCGTCGATCTTGGCCGACAGGGCGGCCGCAGCATTTGAAAGCTCGTTATCATCACTCTGGGCGACGGCACTGAGCCCGATATGCAATGCCTCCATTTCGGTCATTGTCAGGTTAAGCGGGGGCAGGGTGATGGCGGCAGTAACGCGGTAGCCAATGCCGCGCTCCCCCTCAATGGGAACGCCAGACGCCGCGAGTGTTTCCATGTCACGATAAATGCTACGCGATGATACGCCAGTCGCAGCCGCGAGGTCTGATGCGCGATGCAGTGTGCCATCGCGCAGCATCTGGATAAGCTGCATGAGGCGGTCGGCACGGCGCATCGGGTCTCCTTTCGATTCGCAGCAGTTTTGCCAATTTTCTGACAACTGACAAGTTTTTGTCACTAACTTCATAATTCCCTTATGAAAAAGGGGCTTAAGGTTGGGAAAAAGCGGCATTCGCGCTTCCCTTACCGGCCAGCCGGCCCTATTTGTGCGATAGAACAAAAACTCAACGCAGATCGGCGTATCTGCCATAGGAGAGATAGAATGCTGAATAACATTGGTTTGCCCGGTCTGCTTTTGATCGCTGTTGTCGTGTTGGTCTTGTTTGGTCGCGGCAAGATTTCCAGTCTGATGGGCGAAGTTGGCAAGGGTATCACGGCCTTCAAGAAAGGCGTGGACGACGGCAAGAAGGAAATCGAGGACGGGATGGCGGAAGCCAAGGACGTCACGCCTGAAGAAGAAAAAGACAAAGTCTGATCTTGGCGAATTTGAGAACTCATAAGGACGGCACCTGATGTTTGGTCTTGGCGCAGGCGAAATGGTGGTGGTCGGCATCGTGGCACTGATCGTGATAGGTCCCAAGGATTTGCCAGGGCTGTTTCGGACGATCGGACAATTCACCGGCAAGGCACGGATGATGGCGCGCGAGTTTTCGCGTGCAATGGAACAGGCGGCGGATGAATCCGGGGTGAAGGATATGTCCAACACCCTGAAGGCAGCGACCAATCCGACGAAATTTGGCACCGACCGTCTGAAAGAGGCAACGGGCATGACCAAAGGGCCCGCCACGGCAGAACTTTCTGCCGAAAGGCAGGCGGCCAAGGAAAAAATGAGCAAGGCGATGGGGGATGCAGCTCTCGCGCGTCAAGCTCGCGAAGCTGAAGAAGCGGCAGCGGCAGAGTCTGCCGAACCCGCCAAGCCAGAGAATGACGCATGAGCACCCAAGAAGAGATGGAAAATAGCTCTGCCCCCCTGTTGGAGCATCTGACAGAGCTGCGCACCCGCCTTATTTATTCGGTGTTGGCGTTCCTTGTGGCGATGATTATCTGCTTTGCTTTCGGCAGTGTGTTGCTCGATTTCCTGCTGCGCCCGATTGAACGCACTATGCGGGATTTGGGAAATCCCAATCCGGTTATGCAATATACAGCCCCGCAAGAGTATTTCTTTACGCTGATCCGCATTTCAGTGGTGGGCGGTCTCACATTGTCTTTCCCCGTGATTGCGTATCAGCTCTGGCGTTTTGTCGCGCCGGGCCTCTACCGCAATGAGAAGAACGCATTTCTGCCGTTCATTATTGCTTCCCCTGCACTGTTTTTGATTGGCGCAGCCTTCGCGCAGTACATCGTCGTCCCGCTTGCCATGGCGTTTTTTCTTGGCTTTGCGGACTTGCCGTCCTTTGTTTCGGCGATCATGGCGGGGGCTGTCACACCACCGCCGGGGGCTGACCTATTGCCCGGCGCAGCGGGGGGGCTGGGCTTGCCCGCCACCGCGCTGGCTGCCACGGATACCGGCGTCGATATTGTCTTTAACGGCAAGGTCAACGAAACTCTGGATATCACGTTGAAGATGATTGTCGCCTTTGGCATCTGCTTCCAGTTGCCGGTGCTGTTGACGCTGATGGGGTCGGCGGGCCTTGCCAGCTCTCGTGGACTGAGGGGGACGCGCAAATATGCGGTCGTCGGTATTCTGGTCGTCGCAGCATTGGTCACGCCACCGGATGTCGTTACACAGATTATCCTGTTTGTTGTTGTTTTCGGGCTCTACGAAATCTCGATCCACCTTGTCGCCGCGGTAGAGCGCAAGAAAGATCGCGTCGCACGCGCTGACGGTGTGATTGGCGAAGGTGAGAGCCTCTTTGACATTGACGAAGATGACCTGGGCGAAGAAGAAGCACCCGCAGATACGGAGCCCAAGGCTTGAGCAGCAAGTCACTGAAACGGATCGCGGATGCGTTGGAGCGGCTGGCACCCGCCCCCGGGATTGCGCCTGATTTCACTGCGGCGGCGGCATTTGTCTGGCATCCCGATCCTGACCGTCTGGAGCCAGTGAAAAAGGTGAACCGCATTGAGGTTGATCTGCTCGTTGGTATCGACCGTTCGCGTGATACCTTGCTTGCAAATACGGTGCAGTTTGCGGCAGGATTGCCTGCGAACAACGCACTGCTCTGGGGCGCGCGTGGCATGGGAAAATCGAGCCTAGTCAAAGCAATACACGGTGCAGTTCATATCGATGCTCCTGCTCTCAAGATGGTGGAAGTCCAACGCGAGGATTTGCCGAGCATCGGACGTTGCCTGAACATGCTGCGTGCGGCGCAGGAGCGGTTTATCCTGTTCTGCGATGATCTGTCTTTTGGCCATGATGATGCGCATTACAAGTCGCTCAAGGCGGTGCTTGACGGCGGGATCGAAGGGCGGCCAGAGAACGTCGTGCTCTATGCCACTTCAAACCGTCGTCATCTGATGCCGCGCGACATGATCGAAAACGAACGCTCGACAGCGATCGCACCGGCCGAGGCTGTCGAAGAGAAAGTGTCCCTGTCGGATCGTTTCGGGCTTTGGCTCGGTTTTCACCCTTGCGATCAGGAGGATTATCTCAAGATGATCCGAGGGTATTGCGATGCATATGGTGTCACAGTCAATGATGAGACTTTGCGCGCAGAGGCAATAGAATGGCAAGCCACCCGTGGCAGTAGATCGGGCCGCGTGGCGTGGCAGTATTTTACGGATTTGGCCGGACGGCGAGGGGTGCACCTGAGGTAAGGCGGATCGCGACCCGCCTTACATATCAGCAACTTACGGCAGATATCCCATGGGGTCGAGACTTTGTAGCCCACGACGTACTTCAAAATGCAAGAAGCTGGGATCACCGGATCGGACCTGACCAATTGTCTGTCCGCGAGCGACGCTTTCGTCTTTCTCCACAGTCAGGTTTTCCATCTGCGTGTAGACCGTCAACAAACCATCGCTGTGTTTGAGCACGACGATCGCGCCGCCGCTGGTGTCAGTCGTGACAGCGGCCACTGTCCCACTATCGGCAGCGCCTACATTGGCACCGGCACTCGCGGCAATATCAATGCCTTCGTTCGACCCAGCTGCATAACCGCGAATGATGGCGCCCTGCAGGGGCATCGCGAAGCGCGCGTTGCCGGCAGCAGGCGCTGCGCCGGTGCCAATATCAGGGGTTTCAGGGGCGACCGAGGCAGGAAGTGGCGCAGATGGGGTCTCATCAGGCAGTGGCGTTGCGGCACTGGGCGGCACAGGTGTGATCGTGCCTGCACCCGGCTCTGTGACATCAACTGCCGGTCTGGGGGCAGGGGCACCGCCTTGCGGGATCAACAAGAATTGACCTTCGCGGATCGTAAATTCACTGTCCAACCCGTTCCATTCGGAAATATTCGTCACCGGCACATCATAGAGCCGCGAGATCGAGAATACCGTTTCACCGCGCACGACCTGATGTCGGATCGGCTCAGTGCCGCGCACCACCGGCGCGGCGGGGGCCGGCGCAGGGGCGACGGCAGGCGCTGGTGCCACGGCCACTTCGTCAGCGCCAGCGTCTGCGCGATCAAGGGCGCTTGTGGCAATCGCGGTCACATCAAGGGGTTGGATCGGCCCGGTGGCCATAGCACCCGTTGCCGGTGATGGCTCCGTGACGCGCGAGGGCAAAGCCACGATCTCATCACGGCGCAAAATGGTGTCGGGCTGGATGCCGTTAAAGCGCGCAAGCTCATTCGGGTCTAGGCCAAGGCGGATTGCGATGCCGCGGATCGTGTCATCCTGACGGGCGACAACGACTTGGTAATTGGGGTAGGAAATCACGCCCCGATCATCGGGGAGCGGCCGTCCGGGGAGTTGTTGCACGGCGGATGAAGTGTCAAATCCGTTTCCGAGATCCCGCAGATCTACGTCAAAACCTTCGCAGGCCGATAACGCCAACAGCGCTACGCCCGCTACCATGACCCGCCGCTTTGGGATCTGCCTGTCCGCCATCCTACCGCTCCTTTTTATGTCCAGCCGTCCCTTATTTCTGGGATTGTGCCATATTTTGCACCAGTTTACTCTTGTCCGAGCCCTTCTAGCAAGGGCACAAAGCGAACAGCGCGCAATTCATCGTAGTCAAATCCATCCTCGGTGCGCGTTACACGGATCAGGCTTTGCACTGCATCGGACTGTCCCACCGGCAAAACCATGATCCCGCCAACCCTTAATTGTGCTAAAAGTGGCCCCGGTGGGTCTTCGGCTGCCGCAGTCAGCAGGATGCGATCAAATGGCGCTTGCTCGGCGAAACCGTGACTGCCGTCTGCGGTAAAGGCGGTGATATTGGTGATGTCGTTGGCCTCAAAGACTGTGCGCGCAGCTTGCACCAACCGACGATAGCGATCGACCGTATAGACCCGTCGCGCGAGTTTCGACAGGATTGCGGCCTGATATCCGGAGCCAGTCCCGACTTCCAGCACCTTATCGCGTGGATTGACTTGCAAAGCCTGCGTCATCAACCCCACGACCGATGGCTGACTGATCGTCTGTCCGCAGGTAATCGGTAGCGGCATGTCTTCATAGGCGCGCTCTGCGAAGGTGCCCTTGATGTAATCGGCACGATCGACCTGCTCCATCGCGGTCAGAACGCGGGCATCGGTGACGCCTTTGCTGCGCAGTGCATAAAGGAATTGCATCTTGGTGGGCGCGTCGAAGGTCACGGCAGCGCATCCTTGAGCGTGCTGAGCATGGCGTGGTCAGTTAGATCTGCCCGCATCGGCGTGATTGAGATATAGCCGTCAAGGTTCGCCGCAGCGTCCGTGCCGGGGGCCGTCGGTTCATGCTGCGGGCCGCCGCGCACCCAAAGAAACTTGCGGCCGGTCGGCGATGTTTGTGCCTCTGCCCGAAACCGTGTGTTCAGGCGAAACCCTTGCGACGTCGCAGCCATGCCCTTGACAGCTTCCGCAGGCACCGGTGGAAAGTTCACGTTGTAGAATGGTTTGTAATCGGCTGCATCATCCCAGAGTACTTCATTGAGAAGTGTGCGAACGGTCGCTGCACCATGCGCAAGAGCGGCCTCAAATGGGTCGTCCAGGTCTTTGTTGTCAGGGCCATAAAACTGCGACAACGCAATTGACCGCACACCTTGCAGCGCGCCTTCGATGCAAGCCCCGATTGTCCCGGAGTAAAGCGTGTTTTCAGCGGCATTGTTGCCGCGATTTACGCCGGACAAAATCAGGTCCGGCGCGTGGTCCTTCATCACATCATAAAGGCCCGCTATCACGCAATCCGCAGGTGATCCTTCGGCGGCAAAGCGTCGCGCGTCAAGTTGCGCGATCATTGTGGGGTGGGTGTAGCTGATGCAATGGCCGACGCCGGATTGCTCAAAGGCAGGCGCCACTGTCCAGATTTCGCCATCGGGGCCAGCGACGTCCTGTGCGATCCGGCTCAAAACCGCGAGACCCGGCGCGTTGATGCCGTCATCGTTGGTAATCAGAATTCGCATGGCACCGCCCTGTTGCTGTTCAGACCACTCCTACGGCGCGCGCGCAGACTGGGCAAGCATCCACAAGCGCATTGGTATAACTTGTGAAACAGCGTAGAGCGCCTGCAACGCTCTGGAGTGCTAGCTCAGGATTTCTGGCAGCAAACGGGCTGCCTCCACGCTTGGTTCTGTCAAGGCGTCGCGATCTTCACCGGGGTAGAACCGCGCGCGTGTCGCTGTCGGCATCGGAGCAGGGGTCAGTATCTCGACATGCGGCCCGGTTCTTACACTTTCGGCCTGCCAACTGCGCGCAAGCGCGATTTGTGCCGCTTTCGTCGCACCATAGGCGCCAAAAAACTTCTCGCCGGCCCGATCGTCGTTAAAAAAAACTGCTCTGCCAGTCTGTCCCAAGAGCGGGCTGACGTAGGCAATCAAGCGCGCAGTCGCTGCAACATTGATCTCAACCGATTTGGCGAAATCCTTTGACCCAATGTGACCGGCAGGCGCCAGAGGCGCTGCATGAATGGCAGTGTGAAGCCATAAATCAAGGCGGCCCCAGCGGTCAAAAATGCCACGGCACAGCTGCTGCATCGCTGCATCGACGCTGATATCCATTGGCGCGAGCGTGGCTTGCCCGCCCGCAGCCTGGATCGCGTCATCGAGGTCTTCCAGAGCGCCAACGGTTTTTGCCACCGCAATCACGTGATGCGTCGCGGCAAGTTCTTTTGCAAGCGACGCGCCAAGGCCGCGTGATGCACCGGTTATCAAAACTGTTTTTGTCATGGAAAACCTGATGTGCCGATCTGATCCAGAGGTCAAGGGCTAGACGTGTAGCAAAAACAAAGATTTTGTGCGCCCAGAGCGATCAGTCATTTGCACACGGTCATCGCCGATTGCGGCGATTGTAACGCCAAAGACGCTTTCACCCGCCGCCACGCGCGCAATCTGCCCACGTTCGGACCGCAGCAGCGCCGCCGCACCGAGATGTCCGTCAATCAAACCGATCAGGGAAAGTGACTTGAGGTCCAGGACATCTTGCACAGTTGCTTTGGCCTCTGCGAGGGCCGTCTCTTGTTCTGACATAATTGGGACTGCATCGTTGGAATATTTTGCGCCCTTCTGTCAGAAACGGCAGTCGAGCGAAAGTCCTGTCAACATGAATTTGCAGGCACGTCAGATCAAATCGGCGTTAACACGAAAAGAGGCTATTCAGCCGCGGTTTTTGCCTGAAAGCCTTGCTCAATCATATCTGAAGGCGCAACCGGATACTCACCTGAAAAACAGGCGTCGCAATAGGCGGGGCTATTGGGGTCGCGCCCGTTTGCTTCGCCAACAGCGCGGTAAAGCCCGTCCAAGCTTATGAACTTGAGGCTATTCACCCCAAGATGGTCACGCATCTCTTCTTCGGACATGGTCGCGGCCAATAGTTTTTCGCGTTGGGGTGTATCGACACCGTAGAAGCAGGGCCAGGCCGTGGGCGGGGATGCGATACGGAAATGCACCTCTGCGGCACCGGCATCAAGGATCATTTCCTTGATCTTGCGGCTGGTGGTGCCGCGCACAACGCTATCATCAACCAAGATCACGCGCTTGCCCTTGATAAGCGCACGGTTCACGTTGAGCTTCAGACGCACACCCATGTTGCGGATGCTTTCGGTCGGCTCAATAAACGTTCGGCCCATGTACTGATTGCGGATAATGCCCATCGCGTAGGGAATGCCGGATTCAAGCGAATACCCAATCGCTGCGGGTGTACCGCTATCAGGGACAGGGCAGACCAGATCCGCATCAACTGGGTTTTCCTTGGCCAATTCGCGGCCAATGTTCTCACGCGTCTCATAAACAGATGCACCGCCAAGAATGCTGTCAGGGCGGCTGAAGTAGACATGCTCAAAGATGCAGAAGCGAGACTTGTTGGGTCGGAAGGGGAAGTGGCTTGCGACGCCTTTTTCCGTCACGACCACCATTTCGCCCGGCTTAATCTCGCGCACGAACTCTGCACCGATGATATCCAACGCACAGGTTTCAGACGCGAGGGCCCAGCCGTCGCCTATTTTGCCCAGAACCAGCGGGCGCACGCCCAACGGATCACGGCAACCGATCAGTTTGGTCCGTGTCATGGCAACAATTGAAAACGCACCTTCGACCTTGCGCAACGCCTCTTCCATCCGGTCGGGGATGTTGCGGCCCATGGAGCGGGCCATGAGGTGAATAATGCATTCACTGTCCGATGAGCTTTGGAAGATCGAGCCGCGCTCAATCAATTCGCGTCGCAGTGACAATGCGTTAGTGATATTGCCATTATGGGCAATCGCAGCACCGCCCATGGCGAATTCACCAAAGAAAGGCTGCACGTCGCGCATCGCCGTCTGACCCTTGGAACCAGCGGTGGAATACCGCACATGGCCGATCCCGATAGTGCCGGGAAGCCGTTCCATCATCGCCGCAGAGGTGAAGTTGTCGCGCACTAGCCCCATACGCCGCTGTTGGCTAAAGCCGGCCTCTGGCGCGTGGGTCACAATGCCACCGGCCTCTTGTCCGCGATGCTGCAAGGCATGAAGGCCCAGTGCGACGAAATTCGCCGCATCCGTCACGCCAACAACGCCGAATACGCCGCACTCCTCTCGCAGTTTGTCGTCGTCGAAAGGATGGGCGGGGGGCATCTGGTTGGACAAGGGGGCAGCTCCGAATCCGTTTACGTCGGTCATTCCAGTGTTTAGAGGGTCGCATCGCCTATGTCACGGAACGATCTGCACTCAAGCACCAAACAGGTAGATTGCGGCAGGCACAGGGGACACAGCTATCATAATTGCCAAAAAAGTAGGCCCCGGCGCAAAAAGCCCGCTCAGACCGGCCATAATCACAATGTCGCCGCCACCGCCAATCACGGCAAGTATCAAGGCGAGTGCTTTGGCCGCCGCCACCATAAAGTGACCTCTGTTCCAGACCGACAAAGGTATTCATTCAACGATGCAGACGATTGGTCAATAAAATCCAATCAGCCTTGCTTGTGGCGACGTTGTATCAGTTCACTCGCTGGCTTCGGTCGCCGCCTCGGCAGGTATGTCAGCTGCTGCATCGACTGGCGCGCCACAATTGCCGACCAATTGCTGGTATTGCTCAGTGATCCAGCCCAAAGCCTGCTCAGGGTCCTGGGCTTCAATGCGTGTGGTCAATTGGGCAAAGGCTTCCGCAGAGCGGCTCGTGTCGATCGCGGCGATCTCTTGCGCGGCAAAGACGGTCTCGTAGACAAAGAAGGCAACGGCGACCAACAGGATGCCGCGCAATACGCCAAAGAAGAAACCGAGCCCCTGGTCAACGCCGCCCAAAGCGGAGCGTTGGACAACAGAAGAAAACAACGGCGTAAAGATCGACACAACGATCAAGGCAACGGCAAAGACCGCCGCGAAGGCCGCGATAATCGCCAATTCACAGCTATCACCGATGAAATCGCCCAGGATCGGTATCTGCCTGACCAACGGCTCAATTTGATCGGCGAAGATGAACGCCACGATTGTTGCACCAATCCATCCCAGGATTGCCATTGTCTCGCGGACGAAGCCACGGCTGTAGGCCAAGACACCGGACACAATGATGATCGCGGCGACACCTAAATCCACAAATGTGAAACCGTCCATGGGTCTTCTCCTACTTGGTGACGCTACTTTGCGCCAAATACATCTTCTACAAATCCGGCCAGATCGGTCGCAGTGCGTAAAGCCAGACCATCCACTTGGGCCATCTTGGCCTGTCGCGGTATGATTGCAGATGTAAAACCAAGTTTCTGCGCCACTTTCAATCTATTTTCGGTTTGAACCACCGGTCTTAATGCGCCGGAGAGACTGATTTCGCCGAAAATAACGGCTTCTGAGGGTAAAGCGGCGTCTTCGCGCGCAGAAACGAGAGCGGCCGCCACAGCGAGGTCTGCACCCGGCTCTGAAATGCGCAAACCCCCTGCTACATTGAGATAAACGTCCAGTCCGGTGAAGGGCACGCCACAGCGCGATTCGAGCACCGCAAGGATCATCGCGAGCCGCCCGCCGTCCCATCCGACGACGGATCGGCGCGGTTGGCTGTGTGGCGAAGGTGCCACAAGTGCCTGAATTTCACAAAGCATCGGGCGGCTGCCTTCAATGCCAGCGAAAACAACCGATCCGGGCGCAGGGGTGCCGCGTTCGGACAAAAACAGCGCCGATGGGTTCTTTACTTCCGCCAGCCCTTTGCCGGTCATCTCGAATACGCCGATCTCATCTGCTGGTCCGAACCGATTTTTGACGGCGCGCAAGATGCGAAACTGATGCCCGCGTTCCCCCTCAAAATAGAGGACGGTATCGACCATGTGTTCAACAACGCGCGGTCCGGCTATCGTGCCATCTTTGGTGACATGCCCGACCATGACGACCGACATGCCGTTGCGTTTTGCAAAAGTGGTCAGCTCATGGGCGGAAGACCGGACCTGGCTAACGCTGCCGGGCGCGCTTTCGACATTGTCGGCCCACATCGTCTGAATGGAATCGATGATCGCAAGGTCGGGCCTTTCCGCCTCAAGCGTGGTGAGGATATCGCGCAGATTTGTCTCGGCCGCCAAAAGGACGGGGCTTTTCTCCAATCCCAACCGGCGGCCGCGCATTTGCACCTGCGCGTTAGATTCCTCGCCCGAGATATAAATGACCTTGAGGCCATTGCGCGCAAATCGTGCCGCGGCTTGCAACAACAGCGTCGATTTCCCGATCCCTGGATCACCCCCCACCAGCAACGCAGAGGCTTTCACCAAACCACCGCCCAAGACGCGGTCCAACTCACCAACGCCGGCTTGGGTGCGCGGCGGCTCTTTTTCTTGCGTATCAAGATCGGTCAGCGGGACCGCTTTGCCCCGTATAGCACCCAGCGACTTGCCTTTTGGACCACTGCTGAGCGCCTTGCTTTCGGAGATCGTATTCCACGCCTGACAAGCGTCACACTGCCCCGACCATTTGCGAAATGCAGCACCACATTCAGAACAGGAGAAGGAAAGATCTTTGGCCATGTTCACCTTTTGGACCAATTTCATCCAATGGGCAAGCGGCAGTGGCTATTGCTGGGATTTTGCCTGCGGTGTCAGTGCCGAAATCACGAGAGAGGCAAGGATACATGCAGTGAACATGTAAAGCCCCCAACCGGTCTCAACCCGGCCAAAGCCCACGCCTTTGATGACCACAATATAAAGCGCAATCAGAAAAACATCCGCCATCGCGAGTTTTCCAATCCACGACAGGATCGGTAATGTCTTATCTTTCAACAGGTTGAAGTGCACAAGTGCGAGGCCGATCGTCTTAAGGTAAGGGGCAAACAAGGCAAACGCCGTGACCAGCAACGCCAGTGCAACATCACTTTCCCAAAGCGCTTGCATACCAGATATTACGCTAATCTCGCTCAACCCGAATACGGGCAACAGTCCTGCACGCATCAACGGCGCAAACCAGGCAACCGGAAACAGGAACAACAAGGACAGGTTCGCGACGCGCAAAATATTGAGCATGGGCTATTTCCCGAACGTCTTGCGATTGTAACGCGCACCAAGCTGGGTCAGGATCTCATAGCCGATGGTATGGGCGTCGCGCGCAAGATCATCAACATTTTGCTGTGGACCAATGAGCGTCAGTTTGCGCGGCGCATCAGGCAGGTCGGTGACATCAATCGTCAGCAAGTCCATTGAGACACGGCCAACTAGCGGGCAGGGGATGTCGCCATGATAGAGGGTCGCACGGTCTGAAAGAATTCTGGCGACCCCATCGGCATAGCCGCCTGAAACAGTGGCAATACGCGACGGGCGCGTCGCTTGCCACGCATTTGCATAGCCCACAACTTCGCCTTCCGCGATGTCGCGGATTTGGACCACAGGCAAATCAAGCGCGACAACGGGGGTCGCATTGGCAAAGGGCAAGCCACCATAGAGCCCGATCCCGGGCCGGGTCAGATCGAAATGGTATTCCGGTCCCAGCAAAACCCCACCCGTCGCCGCAAGCGAACGCGGCACGGAAATGCCATCTGTCATCTTTTTGAATTGGGACAGTTGATAGGGGTTCATCGGATGGTCGGGCTCATCCGCGCAGGCCAGATGCGACATGACCAGTTTCGGGCGGCGCGATAAAGCGAGCTCTGCGACAGCGGCCCATTCCTGCATTTCCATGCCGAGACGGTTCATTCCTGTATCAAGCTGGACGCCAAAGGGGTGATCCGGCAGTTGTTCGAAATGCAAGGTCATCTGCTCAACAGAATTGAGCATCGGCGTCAGACCCAATTCGCGGATCAAGTCTGTGTCACCGTTCATATGACCGGAAAACACGCTGATTTCCGGCTTTGGGCCAAGTGCGTCGCGCAGCGTGACGGCTTCTTCGGCCACGGCGACAAAGAACTGGCGAACACCAGCCTTGAACAACGCCTTGGCCACATTTACAGAGCCAAGCCCATAACCGTCGGCTTTGACCACCGCTGCGGTCTTGCAATCCGTCATCGCATCAAGCGCACGCCAATTGGCGACGACGGCATCAAGGTCAATAATCAGGCGTCCGGTGCTCATGGCGACCTTTTGGCAGGCGATGCATTGGCGGGCAAGTAAATTGCGCGCATGGGTGTCCGCACCGGCCGCGATTTTCAGATCAAGACAAACCGAATGCCTGGACATCGGGTGTCCGATTAGGCATCAAAGACAGTCACTTTCACCAATTAGCGCGGCCACAACAGCCGCGGCACGCCCAGGCGACATGGGATCAGACACTGCACATCCGCTGTCAATCGGTGCTGAAACAGAAACGCTTTCGATTTGCTCACCACATGCAAAGAATGTCACGGCTTGGTTCACACGGGTCGTCGAAAAGAGCGTGAAATCCGCCGTCGCATCGGCTTCCATCGCGATGCCGACGCGGGGGTATCGCTTTCTGCATCCACCAAGCACGCGCGCACGTCCTCAACTGTGAGGCGCAGATCACCCAAGAAACCGGCAATTTGGACCAGAGTCTCGCTTTGGGATTACGCGGCGGCGGGTCCGGCCAGCACACACAATGAAGCCACTACCTTTTTGATGGCATCGTCTTGTCTAGAACTCCCGGTCGTCGCCTTGCTGCCAAGGTTTCACGAGATTGCCAAAACGGGTGAATTCCGCCGTAAACGACAATTCAACTGTGCCGATCGGACCGTGGCGTTGCTTGCCGACGATCACTTCTGCTTTGCCATGCAAGTTTGACATCTTTTCTTGCCAGGCGGCAATGGCTTCCATGTTGTGGTCTTCGGGCTTCTCACGCTCCACGTAATATTCGCCCCGATAGACAAACATGACCACATCCGCGTCCTGCTCAATCGAGCCGGATTCGCGCAAGTCTGACAGCTGCGGACGCTTGTCTTCGCGGTTTTCAACCTGACGCGACAGCTGTGACAGGGCGATCACGGGGATGTTCAGCTCTTTTGCGATGGCTTTCAGCCCCATCGAGATTTCACCGATTTCCTGCACGCGGTTCTCAGATGTGCCGCGCACAAGCTGCAGGTAGTCCACGATCAAGACATCCAAACCGTGGGTCCGCTTGAGACGGCGGGCGCGAGCGGCCAATTGCGAAATCGGGATCGCGGCGGTGTCGTCGATATAAAGCGGGCAGCTTTCAAGTTGCTTGGCAGCATCCACAAAACGGCGGAATTCGGTTTCCGTCATATCGCCCTGACGGATCTTATGGGATGAAATCTCTGACACTTCCGCAAGAATCCGGCCCGCCAACTGCTCCGCACTCATCTCAAGCGAGAAAAAGCCGACGACGCCACCATCAACCGCCCCGTCAGAGCCATCCTGCAATTTGCCGCGCTTATAGGTCTTTGCGATATTATAGGCGATGTTGGTGGCAAGCGATGTCTTGCCCATCGACGGGCGGCCAGCGAGGATTAGCAGGTCGGATTTATGCAAACCGCCGAGCTTTTTATCCATATCAACCAACCCGGTTGAAATGCCGGCCAATCCACCGTCGCGCTGATAGGCGGTATTGGCGACATTGACAGCCTCGGTGACAGCAGCGAGGAACGACTGAAAGCCCTTCTCGGACACAC
>NZ_JBELFI010000013.1:0-38871 GCF_042093035.1 Yoonia sp.
CTCCAGAACACTATGAAAGAGGTCGGATAACATGGCGATCCAAGCGTCTGAAATTTCTGCGATCCTGAAGGACCAGATCAAAAACTTCGGTCAAGAAGCCGAAGTGGCCGAAGTTGGCCGTGTACTTAGCGTTGGTGACGGTATCGCCCGCGTTTACGGCCTTGATAACGTGCAGGCCGGTGAGATGGTTGAATTCCCCGGTGGTATCCGCGGAATGGCCTTGAACCTTGAGGCAGACAACGTCGGCGTTGTTATCTTCGGTTCCGACCGTGACATTAAAGAAGGCGACACCGTTAAGCGCACGAAGTCCATTGTGGACGTGCCTGTCGGCGACGAATTGCTTGGCCGCGTTGTTGATGGTCTGGGTAACCCGCTTGACGGCAAAGGCCCGATCAAGACAAAGACGCGCGCCGTTGCGGATAGCAAAGCGCCCGGCATTATCCCGCGCAAATCGGTTCACGAGCCGATGGCGACTGGCCTGAAATCCGTTGACGCAATGATCCCGATTGGCCGTGGCCAGCGTGAGCTTATCATTGGTGACCGCCAGACTGGTAAAACCGCTGTGGCGCTCGACACGATCCTGAACCAGAAGTCTTACAACGACGCCGCTGAAAACGAGTATGACAAGCTTTACTGCGTTTACGTTGCTATTGGTCAGAAGCGGTCCACGGTTGCGCAGTTGGTCAAGAAGCTCGAAGAGAGCGGCGCGATTGAGTATTCCATCATTGTTGCCGCGACCGCGTCCGACCCCGCGCCAATGCAGTTTCTTGCGCCATATGCCGCAACTGCCATGGCAGAGCATTTCCGCGACAATGGCCGCCATGCGCTCATCATTTATGATGACTTGTCCAAGCAGGCTGTATCTTACCGGCAGATGTCCTTGCTTCTGCGTCGCCCACCGGGCCGCGAAGCTTATCCCGGTGACGTTTTCTACCTCCACTCCCGCCTGTTGGAGCGTTCCGCGAAGCTGAACGAAGATAATGGTGGCGGTTCCTTGACCGCTCTGCCGATCATTGAGACCCAAGGCGGCGACGTGTCCGCGTTTATTCCCACCAACGTGATTTCGATCACTGACGGTCAGATCTTCCTTGAGACCGAACTCTTCTACCAAGGTATCCGCCCTGCGGTGAACACCGGTCTGTCGGTGTCGCGTGTAGGTTCGTCCGCACAGACAAACGCGATGAAGTCGGTTGCCGGTCCGGTTAAGCTTGAGCTTGCGCAGTACCGCGAAATGGCCGCCTTTGCACAGTTTGGTTCCGACCTTGATGCCGCCACGCAGCAGTTGCTGAACCGCGGTGCACGCCTGACAGAGTTGATGAAGCAGCCACAATATGCGCCGCTGACCAACGCCGAGATCGTTTGCGTGATCTATGCGGGCACCAAAGGTTACCTCGACAAGATCGACGTCAAGCAAGTTGGTCGTTTTGAGGCTGGCCTGCTCAAGCACATGCGCACAAACGCATCTGACGTGCTCGAAATGATTACCAAGGATGACCCCAAGATCAAAGGTGAAGCCGAAGAGAAAATCAAAGCGGCAATCGACGCTTTCGCAAAAGACTTCGCTTAATCTTTGAGACAAAGGAGACTTTGCTTTGCCTAGTCTTAAGGACCTGAAAAATCGGATCGAGTCGGTCAAATCGACCCGCAAGATCACAAAGGCCATGCAGATGGTCGCGGCCGCAAAACTGCGCCGCGCTCAAGATGCAGCCGAGGCATCGCGCCCTTACACAGAACGGTTTAACGCCGTGATGGGTGGGCTCGCCGCGTCTGTTGGCGGATCAGATTCTGCACCAAAACTGCTGTCCGGTACGGGCAGTGACCAAGTGCAGCTTTTGATCGTCATGACAGCAGAACGCGGTTTGTGCGGTGGCTTTAACGGCAACATCGCCAAGATGGCAAAAACACATGCGCAAAAGCTGCTTGCAGAAGGTAAGACGGTCAAGATCGTCACCGTCGGCAAGAAAGGCCGCGACGCGATGAAGCGCGATCTGGCCAAGTATTTCGTTGACCACGTTGACCTGACAGAGGTCAAGCGCGTGGGCTACGCAGATGCGCAAGGCATCGCCAAAGACGTTCTTGGCAGCTTTGATGCGGGCGATTTCGATGTCGCAACGATCTTCTTCTCGCGCTTCGAAAACGTTGTGACCCAGCACCCGACCGCACAGCAAATCATCCCTGCCAAATTTGAGCAGGCTGAAGATGCTGACGTCACGCTTTACGACTACGAGCCCGGCGAAGAGGAAATACTCGCTGACTTGCTGCCACGTGGTGTGGCCACTGCAATTTTCAGCGCATTGCTGGAAAACGCGGCGTCCGAGCAGGGTGCCCGTATGTCTGCGATGGACAACGCGACGCGCAACGCTGGTGAAATGATCGACAAGCTGACAATCCAATACAACCGTTCACGTCAGGCTGTGATTACCAACGAGCTGATTGAAATTATTTCGGGCGCGGAAGCGCTCTAGACCCCGGAGAATACGAAAATGGCAAATGCAAAAGGTAAGATCACGCAGATCATCGGCGCCGTCGTCGACGTGCAGTTCGCTGACCACCTGCCTGAGATCTTGAATGCGCTGAAAACTGACAATAACGGCAAAGAGCTGACACTTGAGGTCGCACAGCACCTTGGTGAGAATACAGTGCGCGCCATCGCGATGGACTCCACCGAAGGGTTGGTCCGCGGTCAGGAAGTGATCGACCAGGACGACACTATCACCGTGCCGGTTGGCGATGCGACTTTGGGTCGTATCATGAACGTCGTTGGCGACCCGGTTGACGAAAAAGGGCCTATTGGCGAGGAAAGCCGCCGTTCGATCCACGCGGAGGCGCCTGCGTTTGAGCAGCAGTCCACAGCGTCCGAAGTTCTGGTGACAGGGATCAAGGTCATCGACCTTCTCGCACCCTACGCGAAGGGTGGTAAAATTGGCCTCTTCGGGGGTGCGGGTGTTGGCAAGACCGTTCTTATTCAGGAGTTGATTAACAACATTGCGAAAGTGCACTCCGGCTATTCGGTTTTCGCGGGTGTGGGTGAGCGTACACGCGAAGGTAACGACCTGTACTACGAATTCATCGAATCCGGTGTTATCAACGCCGACGATCTGACCAAGTCCAAAGTGGCCTTGGTTTACGGTCAGATGAATGAGCCGCCAGGTGCGCGTATGCGTGTTGCCTTGTCTGGTCTGACAATGGCGGAATCTTTCCGCGACCAGTCCGGTACTGACGTTCTGTTTTTCGTGGATAACATCTTCCGCTTTACGCAGGCCGGTTCGGAGGTGTCTGCGCTCTTGGGTCGTATTCCATCTGCTGTGGGCTACCAGCCTACTTTGGCTACCGACATGGGCGCCATGCAAGAACGCATCACATCGACCAAGAACGGCTCTATCACATCCGTTCAGGCGATTTACGTGCCTGCGGACGACTTGACAGACCCCGCACCTGCGACATCGTTTGCGCACCTCGACGCGACAACCGTTCTGAACCGTGCGATTTCGGAAAAGGGTATTTACCCGGCCGTGGACCCGCTCGATTCCACGTCGCGTCTGCTTGACCCGGCGATCGTTGGTGAAGAGCACTACGCGGTTGCAGCAGACGTTCAGCAGATGCTGCAGCGTTACAAATCCTTGCAGGACATCATCGCGATTTTGGGCATGGACGAACTGTCAGAAGAAGACAAATTGACCGTTGCACGCGCACGTAAGATCGAGCGCTTCCTGTCGCAGCCGTTCGACGTTGCACAGGTCTTTACCGGATCTCCTGGTGTTCAGGTGCCGCTAGAGGACACAATCGCATCGTTCAAGGCTGTTGTTGCAGGCGAGTACGATCACTTCCCGGAAGGCGCCTTCTACATGGTTGGCGGCATCGACGAAGTGAAAGCGAAAGCCGAAAAAATGGCAGCAGACGCTGCGTAAAATTCGGGTCTAAGGAGAAGCCATCATGGCAAACCTACAATTCGATCTCGTCTCGCCCGAGCGCCGGTTGGCGTCAGTCGAGGCAACCGAGGTCCAGATTCCCGGCGCCGACGGTGACATGACGGCAATGGCTGACCATGCACCAACGATCACAACTTTGCGTCCCGGCGTTTTGACGGTTGTGCATGGTGGCGGTTCTGATGCCTATGTCGTCTCCGGCGGGTTCGCGGAAATCACAGCGACCGGCGTTTCGGTTCTGGCTGAACAAGCCTTGCCACAGTCCGAAGTCACGCAAGAGGTCTACGACCAGATGGTTGAAGACGCGAAAGCGGCTTATGGGCGCGCGCAAGAGACTTTCAAGAATGAGCCGGGCCCCGTTGATGATGCAGCCAAGCTGCTGTCTGACATGGTCGCAGTCGGCGGTACCATTGGTTTGATGCCAAAGAACTGATTGCCCTGAACAGAAAATAGAAAGCCCCGCCAGTTGCGGGGCTTTTTTATGGGTTGGCCGTCACCCGTTCAAGAGCAAGGATCGCCGTCGCGGCGTCAACGCCATTGATGCCTTGCGTATAAACGCTGATCTCACCCGGGGCGCTGGGTGTGCCTGCGACCAAATTCGTCGCCTGCCCCAAGAAGACCGCCCCGTCGTTGCCCCTGAAGTTACCCCCAAGAATTGCGTCAACATTGAATGTATATGTCGTGTAGGTCAAATCGCCCTCCACCTGAATCGCAACCTCGTCCGCTAGTGCAATGTTCTGTGGGTTTGACCACGAATTAAGGCTCAATTCCCCGTCGAATGCGACGACTTCATTTACCTCGAAGGCTGCGAAATTCCCTACGAAACCCGTCGCGGTCCCCGTAATCCCCGCTCCGGAGAGGGGGACTGTTAACTGGGCATCGCCATACATCGTCCCCGAAACCAAAGGGCTGCCCCTATATGCGGATAAATACAACTGGCCCTGATAGCTAACTGCGACGGACGACGGGGTGTCGCCGGTCAAGTCCGCAAGGGCAAATGGTGTGCTGCTGTAAAACGCCGAGTAGGTCGCGCCAAAGCTGTCTTGATATGCAGCCAGTGTGACTTCGATGGGATCGGTTTCGCCACCGCCTTCTTCTTCTCCACTGCCTTCACCGCTGCCTTCACCGGTCTCTTCATCGCCGGCGTCAGCATCGGCAGGTGCGCCGCCCGTACCACCACCGCCGCCGCCACCGCCGCTGCCCGCACTACTGCCACCGCACCCGGCCAATAATGCGCTACACACCAACAAAAACCACACGGACCGTTGCATCATCATCTCACCTTGCGTTTGCAAATTGTTAAGGATGATTTACCAATCAAGTATTAACCAAGTGTTAGCACCTCCTGTCTGACGATGCGGCTGGCGCTCTCGCACGTATTTTGACGACCAGGATTTGAGAGGATAACGCGTAAACGCGATGCAACGATTCAAGAGCGGCTCAATCGGCCTCGATCATGGCGAGGTCACCATGTTCTCCGACTTTGAGGATGACGGGGAGATGTGGCGCGGCACCGGCAAACGACTTGCGCGCGAGGCGGTGAATTTCGGCGCTGCGTTTCTATCGCCGCCGCATGTGCAGGTCGCAATTTCAATGTGGGATATTTCCAACAACAGCAATAACCGCGTTGATCTACGGGCAGAGGATATCACGGAAACCGGGTTCGAGATCGCGTTTCGCACATGGAACGACACACAGATCGCCCGAATGCGCGTCGCATGGACGGCGATTGGTGCATTGCCCAATGACGACGATTGGGCGCTCTACTAGCCGTTATTCGGCAGCATAAAGCCCTTCATAGATCGGGCCCAACGTCTTGTGATCGAACAAGGACGACACAGACGTGCCGTTCCAAGTGTTCAGGATCGCCTGCGCGAACATGGGGGCCGTTGGTACAATCCGGATGTTCTTGCAGCCTTTGACCGAATCCGTGGCAAGGATCGTGTCGGTTATTACCAGGCTCTTCATCACGGATTTGGATACGCGATCAACGGCTGGGCCGGACAGGACACCGTGTGTAATATAGGCATGGACTTCCTTGGCGCCGTTTTCCATCAGCACTTCAGCCGCTTTGCAAAGCGTGCCTGCCGTATCGACAATGTCGTCGACAATCACGCAGACCTTGTCTTTGACGTCACCGATCACTGTCATCTCTGCCACTTCGCCGGGCTTGCCGCGCCGCTTGTCAACGATCGACAAAGGCGCGCTAATGCGTTGGGCCAAGTCACGGGCACGGGCCACGCCGCCAACATCGGGAGAGACCACCATCACCTCATCCATCTTGCCACGGAAGTTATGCATCGCATCCAACGCATAGATCGGAGAGGCATAGAGGTTATCAACCGGAATATCGAAAAAACCCTGAATCTGCGTTGCATGCAAATCCAGGGTAAGAACGCGTTCGATGCCGGCTTCGACAATCATATTCGCCACAAGCTTCGCCGTGATCGGCGTCCGCGCTTTTGAGCGGCGATCCTGACGGGCGTAACCAAAATAGGGGATGACAGCCGTGATACGCGCAGCGGAGGATCGGCGCAGCGCGTCCGCGATAATCAAAAGCTCCATCAGGTTGTCATTTGCTGGGTTTGACGTTGGCTGCACGATGAACATGTCCTCGCCACGCACGTTCTCATAAACCTCAACGAAAACCTCACCATCGTTGAAGCGTTCGACCCGCGCTTCGCAAAGGCCCACATCCATGCCGCGATGCATCGACATGCGGCGCGCAATCGCATTTGCCAGTGGCTGGTTTGCGTTGCCGGCAATCAGCTTTGGTTCGATCATTGTGGGCATGGGGTTGGGTCCTTTGGCGACAGGGGCGGTTACTGCAATGTAACAGATTCGTGGCGTTGACACCGCGTAACACAAGCTTACCGTCTCGCAAAGAATTCAGCACGTTTGGGAGCCGAAAATGGCACATATCGACTACTACTTCGCAACGATTTCGCCGTTCACCTATCTCAGCGGCACACGACCCGCCGAGATTGCGGAAAAGCATGGCGCGTCGATCACCTATAAGCCGCTGGATATCATGGGGCTGTTTGCCCGCACAGGCGGCACGCCACCTAAGGACCGCCACCCCAACCGGCAGGAATATCGGCTGCAAGATATGGCGCGCCGTGCGAAAGTCGTCGGGGTGCCATTGAACCTCAAACCAATGTTCTGGCCGACCAATGCGGCCCCTTCCGCCTATGCGATTATCGCGGCGCAGAATACGGGCGGTGATGTTGCTGCCCTTGTCCATGCATTTGGCAAAGCGTGCTGGACGGATGAGCGTGATATCTCTCAGGATGATGTGGTGCGGGATTGTCTGGAGGCCGCCGGGTTTGACCCAGCGCTCGCTGACAAAGACATGCTGACCAGCGCCGACACCTTCGCCAAAAACCTCGAAGATGCCGTGAGCGCAGGTGCCTTTGGCGCGCCATTCCTTATCACAGATGGGGGAGAGCGTTTCTGGGGTGAGGACCGCATCGATGATCTGGACGCGCATCTCGCAGGGAAAATCTAACCTCTCAAAAGATCGAGGAATTGGGTTACGCACGCGGCGGTGATTGACCAATCCGTGACCAAACGGCCCATGAGGCGTTCTTCGGGGTCGCCTGCGTAGGGATCTCCGTTTTCAACATAATAGACGGCCCCGGCATCAAGCATCCGCTTGTGTTCCTGGCGCGTCATGTTGAAGAAGATCATGTTGGCTTGCGGTTCAAAAAGGATGTCCGCGCCGTCATGTCCGCGCAACCCCTCGGCAAGTTGCACGCATTGCGCATTGGCCGCACGCGCCAAGTCCAACCACAGATCATCCGTCAGATAGGCATTCATCTGCGCCGACAAAAAGCGGTGTTTGGATAGCAGATGCCCGCCGCGCTTGCGCCGCAGCTCAAATTCCCACGCCAGATCGGGGTCGAAGATCACGCAGGCCTCGACAGCCACTGCGCCGTTCTTGGTGCCGCCGAAGCTAACGGTATCGATACCGGCCTTCCACGTCATTTCGGCCGCTGAACAATCAAGCGCCACCATCGCATTGGCAAACCGCGCGCCATCAAGATGGGTTTTCAGACCGAATTCTTGTGCGGTCGCAGTCAGTGCTTTGATCTCATCCAGCGTATAAATCGTACCAAACTCAGTCACTTGCGTGATCGAAATCGGCCCGCGCTGAGAGCCATGCACGCCCCGATTTCCTTCGCCCAAGATCGCGTGCTGCAAGTCATCGACGGACATCTTGCCAGCCGTTGAAGGCACCAGTGTCAGTTTGGACCCGGTGTAGAATTCGGGTGCATGTCCTTCGTCTTTATGGATATGCGCCCAGTCGCTGCAAAAGACCGTTTCCCAAGGTTGGGTCATCGTGCCCAACAAGATGGAATTCGCCGACGTCCCGTTGATGACAAGGTAAACGGCGGCTTCAGGCGCTTCGAATACGTCGCGAATTTGTGCGCGCACTTCGTCCATGATTGCGTCGCCACCGTAACCCGTTGCATAGCCTTCGTTGGCTTTCATCAACGCTTCCATAACCTTGGGATGCGCGGGGCCCGCGTTGTCAGAGGCGAAATACATCTAGTACGGCTCCTCTATGATGTGATCGTCCCAGTCGTCTTCATCGACTGTCACTTCAGACAGGGTGCGGCCTTGCATCGAAATGCCCGCTTCATGCGCGGAATTTGGATCGCCAGAGATCAGCGGATGCCAATCATACAAATCGCGACCTTCATAGATAAGCCGGTAACCGCAGGTCAGCGGCAGCCAGTAGAGGTTCTTTTCGATGGTTGCCGGGTTCAAGACGATGCATTCAGGCACATATTGATGACGATTTTTATAATTGCTGCACAGGCAGGTGGTGTTGTCCAGCAATCGGCAGGCGACGCGCGTCAAGGCCACGGTGCCGTCATCGTCCTCAAGCTTATTGAGGCAGCATTTGCCGCAACCGTCGCAAAGTGCTTCCCATTCTTTCTGGTTAAGCTTTGCCATTGGTTTGGTTTCCCAGAACCGGTCGGCCAGACCGCTGCGCGGGATCTCATTTGACATCGGCGAGTATCTTTCGGGCAATGTCACAATCGGCATCCATCTGAGCAATCAATGCGTCCAGATTGTCGAATTTCATTTCAGGCCGCAGGTAGTTCACAAGAGCAACCGAAAGGGTCGTTCCGTAAAGATCGCCTTTGAAATCAAAAATGAAAGTTTCGCAGTTCGGGACGTTTTCGCCAAACATCGGGCGGACACCGATAGAGGCGGCCCCATTGTAGGTGCCCTTGTGCGGCCCATCCAGCACATCGACTTTCACGGCATAGACCCCGAACCTTGGCGGATGCAGGCCCGTGATCGACATATTCGCTGTCGGATACCCAAGATCGCGGCCGCGTTGGTCGCCGCGGATCACCTCCCCCTCGATCCGGTGCCAATGGCCGAGCATTGCGGCGGCATCGCGCGGGTTGCCGTCGCTCAGGGCCTGCCGGATCGCGGTAGAGGAAATGTTGGCCTGAGCGATGGTCATGATAGGGGCGATAGTGACGCCAAATCCCATTTCCTTTCCAAATGTCTGTAGGTCCGCGACAGAACCTGCCCGGTCCTTGCCAAAGCGGAAATCAGCGCCAACCACGACGTGCCTTAAACCAAGCTGGTCCGCGATGATCGCTTGCGCAAATTCACGCGGGGTCAGGCTGGCGAGGGCCGCGTTAAATGGCACCTCATAGAGCTTTTCGACGCCCAGCTTCGCAAGGCGGTTCGCCTTGGCCTCCGCGTTCATCAGGCGAAACGGCGTTTCGCTACGTGAGAAATAGCTGCGGGGGTGGGGCTCAAACGTCATGATGCCGAGCGGTGCATGTACGCTCCTGGCGGCCGCGCGGGTCAGGTCGATGACGGCTTGGTGACCGATATGAACACCATCGAAATTTCCGATTGCCGCCGCTGCGCCGCGGTCGGATGGATCAATGAAAGTTGTGTCACGAATAATGCGCATGGCTTTGCGTAGCTGAGCCCGCAAGGCCGTGCAAGTACGCGCGCGGGCTTAGTCGAATTTACGCGATGGCGCCAATACGGTTGCATCGCCGACAAGGACTTTCTTGTCGTTGACCAGGCAGCGCGTGTTCATCGTGACACGGCGCTTTGAGTGGTCGATTTCGGTCACTTCAACTTCTGCCAAGACCATGTCGCCGGGGCGCACAGGGGCGAGAAATTTCAGGCTTTGACCCAAATACACTGTGCCATGACCCGGAAGCTGTTCGCCAATCACGGCGCTCACCAAACCGGCAGTGAGCATGCCATGCGCAATACGCCCCGCAAAAATCGTTTCTTGGGCGTAGTCTTCGTCAAGGTGAACAGGGTTGCGATCAGTGGAAACCTCGGCGAACATTTCAATGTCACGGTCGGTGATGACCTTGCGCAATGACCGGATCATGCCGATTTCGATATCTTCGATGCAGATCGTTCCGCGGGGGGCGTTATCTAACATGTCAGGCTCCATTAAGTAACAAATAGTCCGGCTGTCCGTCTAATTTGTAATTTTATTACTTTGCAAACGCAGAAAGATCAAGTGATTCCTGCTAGCGGAGGTGCCCGATTGTGAATGTTGCGCTCATTTGTTCGCCTTCCAGATACCGCTTGAGAGCATCGGGGTCAGGCTGGCGCGTTGTCTTGGTTTCCGCCGCTGCGAGGCCGCCTGAGATGAACAAAACATCAAGGTCTTCCTGCACACCGCCCAAAACATCCGTGCCAATGCCATCGCCAATCGCAATGATGCGCGGATCAGACGGCGCGTTGTCCAAAGCGGCCAATCTGCGCCGTGCGAGGTCATAGATGGGTGGGTGTGGTTTGCCGAAATAGAGGCTCTCACCGCCCATTTCCGTATAAAGCGCGGCGACGGCGCCTGCACACCATTCACGCACCTCACCACGGTCCACGATGATATCAGGGTTCGCACAAAGCAGTTTCAGGCCCTTTTGCTTGGCATATAAGAACTCTGGCCGGTTCACGTCCACATCGGCCAAAGGGTCGAACGGGCCGCAGCAGACTATCCCCTCGGCCTCATCCAGCGGGACTTTTTGAATGTTGACGGGGTCTTTGATGATGCTGAGCGGTTTGAAGAAATCGTCGTCACGGGGGCTTTCGCCCATGAACCAGATCTTTTCACCGACAATCCCCCGGAACATCGCGGCGCGCGCGCTATCGCCGGACGTTGCAATCGCGTCCCATGCGTCGTCGTCCACGCCAAGGTCGTGGATTTGCCTTGCGACAGAATCCCATGGTCGCGGGGAATTGGTGACCAGCACCACAATTCCGCCCGCCGCACGATATTTCTGCATGGCGGCCACCGCCTCTGGCATGGCTGCGACACCGTTGTGCATACAGCCCCACAGATCCACAAATGCCGCGTCGTATCGGTCAGAGACCGCTGCGAATTCTTCGATAATCTCGGTCATCTGCTCACTTTATGTTGCGCGGGGGATTGACGCTTAGGCTTTCAGATTTGGAATGATCTGCTTCTTGCGGCTCATGACGCCGGGCAGCACGACGCTGTCGCCTTCAACTGCCGCATCAAAGGATTTCTCCGCCACGGTTTTGGTCAGGTCGTTCGGGATCAGCATCGTCGCCTCTTCCTTGAGGATATCAACGACGAAGAGCAGCACCTGATCCACGCCGTCTTCGCTGGCGACGGTTGGCATGGTTTCCATCAGGGACGCTTTGCGGTCCAGCACGGTCTGCGGCGCGGTTGTTTCAAGCACAGAAACGCGGAACTTCTTGCCATCGACTGTGTATTCCTTGCTGTCCATGCGCAAAAGCTCCGCATCGGAGAACGCAGACACATCGGATTTCGCGGCGAACATTTCGCTTGCATAGGCTTCAATATCAATACCGAGGTCCTTGGCGAGCACCTCTGCCAGATCCTTGTCCATCTCTGTTGTGGTGGGTGAGCGGAACGCCAGCGTGTCAGACAGGATGCACGACAGCATCAGGCCCCTGATGCCCTCTGGCATATGGTCCGCATGTGCGCCCATCATCTGATGCATGATTGTGGCGGTGCAGGCCAAAGGGCGGATTGTGACGTTGATCGGGTTCTTCGTCTCAAGCCCGCCGGCCAGCTTGTGGTGGTCAATGATCGCCAGCACATCGGCGTTGTTGATGTTCGCGGGCAACTCAGATGGGTTGTTGGTGTCAACGATCACGCAGGACTGGTCATTTTCCACATCTGCAATCACATCCGGCAATTCAAAACCCCAGCGTTTGGCGACAAATGCAGCTTCCGTGTTTGGCGCACCAAGAAGGGCGGCCTTTGCCGCAATCCCGGTATGGTTCAGGAACCATTCCCAAATCAAGGGGGATCCGGTGCTGTCGGTGTCCGGTGACTTGTGGCCAAATACGAGCGTTGTCATGGGGGTCTCTTTCGATGAAATGCGATTTGAGGCCTGTATAAGAGCGTCCCTCCGGACTGTCACCCCATTGGGCTTGCGCCTTGCGTTCATTTCCAGTTGGCTACCGCACAGGAGACCCGAGACATGCCCCGCGAAGCCGATCTTTACCCGCCCGTCAAAGCCTATCTGCAACGCCAAGGCTATGCGGTGAAAGGTGAGGTGGGTGCGGCGGATGTTGTGGGCAGGCGTGGTGACGAGCTTGTCGTGGTTGAACTGAAACTGGGTTTTTCACTGGCGCTGTTTCATCAGGGTGTCGACCGCCTTGCTGTAACAGACAATGTCTATCTGGCTGTTCCGGCGGGAGGTAAAGCCAAGGCGCTGAAGGCGAATGTGAAGCTGGCGCGCAGGGCCGGGCTTGGCGTGCTGACGGTGCGTACACGCGATGGGTTTGTCGAAGTGCTGGCTGATCCCGGCCCCTATGCCGCGCGTCAATCCAAGAAGAAGAAAACACGGCTCTTGCGGGCGTTTGACCGATTGGACGGCGATCCCAATGCTGGCGGTGCGACGCGGCACGGGATTGTCACGGGCTACCGGCAGGATGCATTGAAATGTGCGCGTTTTCTGGCCGTTCACGGGCCATCCAAAGGCGCCCAGATCAAGGCATGGGCCGAAGTCCCGCATGCCACGCAGATTATGGCTGCCGATCATTACGGCTGGTTTCAGCGCGTCGAACGCGGGATTTATGATTTGACCACTGCTGGACGGCAGGGGTTGAAGGATTTTGGGGACGTTTAGGTGGGGTGTTTCGGACTGGATTCTAAGGCCACACCAAGAAGGCGCAGACTGGCATGGTTTGCAGCAAACGCGAACGTGGGGCCAAACTGTCGGATGCTGCATTTGGGGCCTCTTTCAGCCAGCAAAACGGTCGTTCGGTTGAGATTTTCTATGGCCACAATCAATCGGGACATCTGGCAGATAATCTCTGCTCCGTTCGCGGTCTCAAAGTTTCCCGGGGCTCCAATTCGAATGAGACCGAAGAACGACTGGTGAAGTCAAGCCCTCCGGCTTTTTGCACGGCATTCAATGGCATCGGCACATGCCCTACCTCAAAAAGCGCCTCTTGCCGCCACAGCCTACGGGATCTGTGTAACGGTCCAGCCGTCGTTCTCCAGCAATTGCAGGATGCCTGCATCACCGATCAAATGTGCCGCACCGATGGCTATGAAGATATCATCGTTGGACGCGGTCGCCTCCTTGATGACTTCGAACCAATTCCGGTTGCGCTGGTCCAGCAATGACGCCTGCATTTGCTCAAAAATGGCCATGCCTTCGACCGGATCAAGCCCCGGCGTTTGCGCGATCGCGATCCGCGACATGTTCCAGAGCTTGCCGACCTCCTCAGCAAAATAGAGATCCAGCATTGCAACGAACATCTGCTGCTGGAGCGCAGGGTCCAGCATATTGACGCGCAGCATGTCGATTTGCTCTGCGATGCTTTGACCTTCAAAAAGATCAAACAGAACCGTAAAAGGCTCCAGCGCCTGCATTGGAACGCCTGCGGCCTGCGCGTCTGCGATGACCATCTTGTCCAGCCCACTCAGGCCCGACGTCATTTCCTGCATAGCGCAAGGTGGAATGGCTAAGGTCAGGGACAGATACCATGGCTGCATTTTGGCCGCCATGAACCCCGGAATCCCCCGCTGCGTGGCGGCATCGGACACCAGTTGCCATGTTTCTTCGTCCAGACGCTCCGGCAGGGTAGGGCCATCGACGATGAACAATCGGCCCGGGTCGGTTGTAATCATGTCTTGCAATGCGGCTTCTTCCACGGGGGTCGCTTCAAGCATGACAAGGTCTGCGCTGCGGAGCGCTTCGCCCGTCTTTTCCCGGATGGGAGCGAGCCGTGGGTCAAAAACGTGTATCGTGCCAAGGATCGTCAGCGTATCCTCGCCGCGTGTCGCAGCCCAGGTCAGCCCCCTTGCGTAGGGCAGATCGGCGACGCTGGCTTCCAGCTCTGCCTTTTGATCGGCACCCAGCAAGTCATAGAAACTGTCGCCGACGCATTGCGCAGCGGCAGGCAGGGCCAATATTGAGAAAAGAGCGGTCGCATAACGCAGCATGGCATAAGTCCTTTGTCGGGGCTTTTTCAAAGGTAGACGCTTTGCCGTCAGGATCAAACCTGTCGTGCATAAATGTGATGCCAGAGCCCTTCACACCGAGGGTCGTGATGATGCCAGCAAGAGGCATGAGAGCATTACGTCTTTGGGCGTAATTCTGCCCGGATGATCTTGCCTGTGGTGGTCATCGGCATCCTGTCGATGAACCGCACCACACGCGGGAATTCGTATGCGGCCAGCCGCGTCCTCACATGGTCTGCGATTTCATCGGCGAGCATCTCTGTGCCGTCGATCCCGTCACTGAGTTGGATAAACGCCGCGACAACCTCGCCTCTGATCGGGTCGGGCAAACCGATCACGCCAGCTAAGTGCACCGCTGGATGCGTAATGAGGCAATCTTCGATTTCAGCAGGCCCGATGCGGTACCCCCCCGAATTGATGATGTCGTCGTCGCGTCCGATAAACCGGATCCGACCGGACGCTGTCTTGCAGCCTTTGTCACCGGTCAGCAGCCAGTCATGCCCGTCAATGCGGATGAATTTCGCCGCCGTCGCCTCTGGATTGTTCCAATAGCGCAAGAGCATCACCGGATCGGGGGCACGCACCGCGATGCTGCCTTCCGCGTCAATGGCGCAGATGCTGGCGCTGTCTTCGTCAATGATATCAACGATATGACCCGGTACCGCAAAGCCCGTCACCCCCGGCTCGGCCGGTGCGAGTGCGCCACAGGATGAGACGATCATGTTGCATTCGGTCTGCCCGTAAAATTCGTTGATCGTGGTACCAAAGACCTCCTTTCCCCAGGCAATCAGCTCTTTGCCCAAGGTTTCGCCGCCACTTGCAACGGACCGCATGGGCACAGGTTCTGCCGGGGTATCGCGCCGCATCAACTTCAGTGCGGTCGGTGGTAAAAACGCATTGGTAATCCCTTGCGAACGGATCAGATCAAAGGCTGCCTGCGCTGTGAATTTTTTGAACCTGCAGGCAACAACAGGCACCCCGTGATGAAGCGCCGGCATGAGCACGTCCAGCAGGCCCCCGATCCATGCCCAATCGGCGGGCGTCCATATTATATCACCCTGTTGGGGGAAGAAATCATGGCTCATCTCCACGCCGGGCAGGTGCCCCAAAAGGACGCGATGCGCATGTAACGCCCCTTTGGGCGCGCCCGTCGTGCCGGAGGTGTAAATCAAAATCGCAGGATCATCCACCAGCGTATCCTTGGGCGTAAAGCTTGTCTCTGCCCGTGCGCAGGCGGAGCGGAAACAGGCGGCATTCGGTTGTGGCCCATCAATACAGAGGATCTGTCGCAAGTCAGGCAGCGCATCCGCGATGTCCGCGATGGCCCTGGCGCCAGCGGCATTTGTGATGATGACCCTTGCGCCTGCATCTTTCAGGCGATGCAGAAGTGCCTCGGGCCCGAAAAGGGTGAACAGCGGCAGTGAAATCGCTCCCAACTTGGTGATCGCGATATGGCCCGCAGCGGTTTCTACACATTGCGGTAAAAGTACTGCGACCCGGTCGCCAACCGCCGCGCTCTGTGTCAGGACATTTGCCAGTTGATTGGACAGATCGCGCAAAGCAGAAAAGCTGTAGGTGGTGGTTTTTCCATCGTCGGCGACATCAATGATGGCCGTCTTGTCGGGCGTGCGCGCTGCGTGTTTGTCGCAGATATCCACACCGATATTGTAATGCCCGGGGATGTCCCAGCCAAAGCGGTCGTAGGTTTCGCGAACGGAGTTGTATTGTCTTAGCATTTTGCGAGCGTGACCAATTGTCCAGATACTGTCAATTTGCCCCAGTGTCCGTAATACGAACTACGCTAATCATTGGTTGGCAGAAATGATTTTTGGTGACTGAGCCGAAATTGCGGCTGCTTCTTTTCCTTTTCCTTTTCCTTTGCCTTTGCCTGCTTGGCAGCGCGCTACTCCCGGCTTTTGCCGAATTGCAGGTTTTGTCGCAGGCGGAGTTGCGTGCCGCTGTCAGTGAAGAACGTGCATTGGGCGGCAAGCGGATCATAAGGTGGCAATCTTTTGATCGAATAATGCTCTAGGTTGAATGGATTGTATAGATCTGGGTAATCGCCTAAGTTCTGCCATGAACATTTCTTAGTCGGCTGTATGCGCATTTTGATAGTAGAAGATGAGCCGGTGCTTGCCGGACAGATTAGGAAGGTTCTGTCGGGTCAGGGCCTGGCCGTTGATCTAGTGACCGATGGCGTCGAGGCCTATCGCGCCGCCAGCGCCCGCGCCCATGATATGATCCTGCTTGATCTTGGATTGCCAAAAATGGATGGCATGAAAGTCATACGCGCGCTCCGCGCCGATAGTATTGATACGCCGGTTATGGTCCTGTCAGCACGCAATGATTGGGCGGATCGCGTTGCAGGGCTGGACGCTGGCGCTGATGATTACGTTACCAAGCCATTCCGTATGGAAGAACTTCTGGCCCGCGTGCGCGCCTTGCTGCGCCGCAAGGCCGCTGACCAGAATGCGGTGCTGACACGCGGTGATCTGGTGTACGACAGCCGGACAAATATCGTGACTGTAGATGGGGAGACGGTCAATTTGACAGCCAATGAGATCGCGATCCTGTCTTACCTTTTTCGCAATCAGGGTCGGCTGGTTTCCGGCGCGGAACTGGCCCGCTTCATTTACGCGAATGACTTCAACTTGCGGTCGAACACAATTGCGGTCTTTGTCAACAGGCTACGCAAGAAACTGGGGTCTGATTTGATTAAGACCGTGCGTGGCCGCGGCTATGTCATCAAGTCCGGCAAATGAGATCCCTGCAAGCAAGTGCCCTGACCGCCGGAGCCTTCTGGGGCGCTTTCACGATTATCCTCTGTGCGGTGGCACTGTTGTCATATCTCGGTAAGCAATCGGAAGACCGTTTTCAAAGGCTGGTCGAGGCGCGGCATACACAGGTTGCCGCTGCTGTTGCCAACTACAATAAAGAGCCTGATTTCCTTGCGACCGCGATTTCAAATCCAGTTTATCAGCGCCCATTTTCAGGGCGGTATTGGCAAGTGACAGCACCGGACGGGACGCTCTATTTGTCGCCTTCGCTGGTCGATGAAACATTACCAGCTGTCACCGGTCGTGCGGAAGGGGACGGCAAAGAAATTATCACAGGCCCGGCTGGGCAACGCGTTCTGCGGATCGCGCATGTCATGACTTTTGACAATGGCGCGCAATGGTTGGTTGAAGCGGCATCGTCGCTGGAGGATTTGGACCGGGAAACAGAGACTATTCGCAGCAGCCTGCTGACGGCGCTGGCGATTGTCTTTGTGATCGGCACGGTCGGCTGTGTCATGTTGGTGCGCGGCATGATCCAACCGCTGGAGCGTCTTCGCAAGGATGTAGCGGCACGCTGGATGCAAGAAGACGGATTGGACGAAAGCGCCTATCCGGTTGAGGTGGTCCCGCTGGTCGCGGACATCAACACGCTTCTTCGCGGCAACCGTGATATTCTGAGGCGTGCGCGCAGGCAGGCAGCCGACCTTGCACATGCAGTCAGAACCCCGTCGGCGATCATGCGCAACGAGCTGGCCCAATTGCATGCAAGCGGTGCCGATGTGACTGAGGCGGTGAATTCACTGGACCGGTTGGACGCGCAATTGCAGCGCGCCTTTGCGCGGGTCCGTGCAGATGGTGCCGGTGCAGGCAGTGCCGCGTTCGCCGATGTGACCGAAATCTTGCGCCGACTTGACCGTGCTTTCACAGCACTCGCGCGCAATGCTGACAAGCGGCTTGAGGCAGCGATCGCCCCCGGTTTGCGCTTGCGCATGGATAGCTCTGATCTGGAGGAAGCCCTTGGTAATCTATTGGATAACGCGCTGAAATACGCCCATAAGTGCATTCAGATATCGGCCTGGCAAGACGACGACAAGGCCTTGATGGTACGCATTTCAGACGACGGCCCGGGGATTGATCCAGATGATCTTGCGCGTGCGCTTGATAGTGGTCAACGGCTTGATACCCGCCAATCCGGAACGGGGCTTGGACTTGCGATCGCCACGGACCTTGTGCAGGCTTATGGGGGCTCAATCACGCTTGCGCGGAGTGATACCCTCGGCGGGCTTTCGGTGACTGTCCGCCTGCCGCCCGCCGTTGCACCGGCGCTGGCCGCAGATCAATTCGGATCAGCCGTTGCGGCCCAATAGCCCGGTCAACGACCGGCCAACCAAGCCACTCACGCTTGGCTTCTTGCGCGTCTGAAACGGCAGCGGGCGGCAGACCTCCATTGCGGCCACACCGACACGCGCCGTCAAGGCGCCATTCACCACACCTTCGCCGAAGCGCCGAGAGACCTTCGACAGCATTCCACCGCCGGCGACAGAATTGATTAGATCGTCTCCGACTGCGACGGCACCGGTGGCGACCAGATGGGTCAGAACGCTGCGGGTCAGACGCCAACTGCCCAAGGTCCCCGAACGGCCACCATATATCTGTGCGATCCGCCGGATCATCCGCAAATTGGCAGTCAGCGCCGTGAAAAGATCAGCCAGCGCCAAAGGCACAATCGCGGTAACGGTCGCGACCTGCCGCGCGGCCGCTTCAATTTCGCGTTGGGCCTGCGCATCCAAAGGAATGAGGACAGCGGTTTCCGCCAGCCCCAACAGGCCCTGCGCATCAAGTATTTCGCTCTGGCGCGCCGCCAATTCTGCACGCCCCCAAGAGGTGTCGTCGCGTGCGGCGTAAAGCGCGGTGAGCTGCGTAATCACCCCCCGCGCGGCGACCAGATTGTCGGCAGCAAGAGCCTCAGTCGCGCTATGCTGGATCCGGTCGAGTTTGCGCAGCCGCCCAAAGGCCGCTGCTTCGCGCAGGGCGATCACCGCCAGAATCAGACATAGCAGCGCGATCAGACCCGTTGCGATCCCGCCCAAGATCGGCGAACGCGCCAGAAGACCGTTCACATAATCCCATGCCGCGAGCGAGACGATAAATCCGACCAACGCGATGCTGAGCGACCAGAACCAGCGCGCAAGCCGCGACGGTCGATGTGTTGCGATCGCCGCCACATGCTGCATGGCTGCGCCTTGTGGAGGATCCGAGATGTCGGGAACCGCAGGGGCAATATCCGGCTTCGCGGCCTCGCCATCACCGAGGTCGATCAGAACTGGGCCTTTGGTCATAGCCGATCCCCCAGCAAGAATTCTGCCGCCTTATCAAGCCGGACATGTGGAGGACCATCACCGGGTCTGCGCGACAAAGCGGCAGGGGCAAACCGCATGATTTCATAGTCGACATCCAGCCATTTTTCCGACCCTTCTCGCGCTGGCGAAAGGAGGTGCGCGGGATCGTCAGGAAGCGCGCCAGGATAAAAAGCCGCCTGCCTGCCCGTGTCGCGCAACCGCCCCCGGACGACATTAAGCTCTTCGCCATCGTGGGTCATCGTGTCCTCAACGGTCGTGCGCAGGGCCGCGATCGACATTGCCGCAGTCGTAGCCCCCGCGTAGTCCGCGCGATCAACCGCGTCGCGGAGCAGTGCCTTGGTGATTGCGGTCAATTGCGGGTGTTGGGTGTGATGAAGATGGTCGGCTTTGGTGGCTGCAAAGAGGATCTTTTCAACCCGGCGTCCCTTGAAAATACGCGCCAGAAAGTCGTTGCGGCCCGGTCTGAAGGCCCCAAGGATCCGCGCCATCGCGCTGCGCAGATCGTCAAGCGCTGCTGGCCCTGCGTGAATGGCGCCCAACACATCGACCAGCACAATCTGTCGGTCAATCTTGGCGAAGTGATCCCTGAAGAACGGCTTCACGACATTGCGTTTGTAGCTTTCAAAGCGCCTTTGGAACTCGTACCCCAATGATCCGCGCATGTAAGCCCCGTCAGGCAGCGGCGCAAAAGTCAGAACCGGAGATCCGGCAAGATCACCCGGTAACAAGAACCGCCCGGGGGAGCAGTCGGAAAAGCCGGCGGCACGTGCCTCTTGCAGATGAGACGTGAACGTCTCCGCGATCTCCTGTGCCAGTGGTTCGTCCAAGGCGATTGTGGGGTCAACGCCGTTGATAAACGCCGTCAGCGCTTGTCCCCCCGGGCGCCGCGCCGCCCGTTCGAGCGCGCTTTGCGACCACGCCGCAAAGTCCAGATCCAGTAACCCAAGGTCCAAGAGCCACTCGCCGGGATAATCCACGATATCGACATGCACTGTGCGCGGCCCGGAAAGGCCTGACAAAAGTCCACTTGGCTGCACCCGCAAAGACAGCCGCAATTCGCTGATTTGGCGCGTGCCGGATGGCCAGCCCGGGTTTTGCGACGTGAGTTCTGCCAGATGCTTTTCAAAGGCGAAGCGCGGCACCGTATCATCGGGTTGCGGTTGCAGATAGGCGGTTTGGATCGCACCATTTGCAGCCGCTGCAAGCTGCGGCATCCGCCCCCGGTCCATGAGATTGGCAACCAATGACGTGATAAAGACGGTCTTGCCTGCGCGTGATAGTCCCGTCACGCCTAGCCGGATCACGGGGTCAGTGAACGGGGCAGATACGGTGTCAGCAACACCGGTCGCGGTGCGCATGATCTGATCGGCAATTGATGTGATGACCAAAGCGGCCCCTTTCTGCGATTGGAAGAAAGATAGTGTCGCGGATGCCGGATGTGTAGGGATTGATTTTAGAGGGTCCTCCCCCTAATCGGGTGGTTATGCCGCGTTATGCCCTTCTTGTTGAATATCATGGCGCCCCATTTGCGGGGTGGCAGCGTCAGCGTGACCAACCGTCAGTCCAAGGCGCAATAGAGGCCGCTTTGGCCAAATTGGAGCCCGGAGAACACACAATTGCTGCCGCAGGGCGCACCGATGCCGGGGTCCATGCGACAGGGCAGGTGGCCCATTGTGATTTGGTGCGTGATTGGGATCCTTTTCGCCTGTCAGAGGCGCTGAATTATCATCTCAAGCCTGCGCCAGTGGCGATTTTGACTTGTGCTGTGGTTGACGATGAATGGCACGCGCGGTTCGACGCGGTTGAGCGTCGGTATCTCTTCCGCCTGATTGCCCGCCGCGCGCCTTTGACGTCTGAAGCGGGCCAGTTGTGGCGCGTAAACCATCCGCTTGATGCTGTGGCGATGCAGGCAGGTGCGGATCAGCTGATAGGACAGCATGATTTCACCACGTTCCGGTCATCAATTTGTCAGGCCAAAAGCCCGATCAAGACGCTTGAGGCGTTGCGTATTGAAACCGTCGCACGCCCCTTCGGGACAGAGTATCGCTTTCACGTGCGCGCCCGGTCCTTTTTGCATAATCAAGTCCGCAGCTTTATCGGCACACTTGAACGTGTCGGCGTGGGGGCGTGGTCCCCTGACGATGTCGGTGCAGCACTGGCCGCCAAAGATCGCGCGGCCTGCGGGCCGGTCAGCCCGCCGCAGGGTCTCTACCTTGCGCAGGTACGGTATCCAACCAACCCTTTCGCCTAGTCGTTATCCGTCAGCCCCGCACCTGCCCCTGCCAGCCGCGATGCGTCCGTTTCAGGCACATATGTGTTCGCGGCATAGCGCGCCCAGGCTGACCAGTCGGCATCGGGAATTACAACCGGCTTGCAAGTGCCTGGAAGAACGGTCGTATCACTGCGTGTCAGATCCAACCCTTCCCAACGCAGTGCGACGCCGTCTTCCGCCAAGAACGCCCCCACCATTGGCGCATGACACGGGTCGGCCAACCGCGCCGTGTCATAGCCCATCGCAAATGCATCCCGCAGCGCAGGCGCGACCAAAGCGGCTTGCCCCGACTGCACCGTCACCGCATCTGCGCCCCAGTCGAGCGCAAGCGGTGAATAGGGTTCTTCCAGCGCGCGCGTGATGAGGCTGACATTGCCGCCAGTGGCGGCAAGATAGATCGCGACGCGGCCCAAATCCTCTGCTTGTCCCAGCGGAATACACGCCCCGCGCGCGGCCTTTTGTGCCATGCCGCCGATCTCATTGAGGGCAAGCATCACAGCGACGCAACTGGCAGCCACCAGTCGTCGGCGTTGTCCAGCTCATCAAACAGCGGCGCGCCCTGGGCCAGCGTGATCCGCGTCCAGCGGTCTGATTTTGGATCAAATTTTGCGGCCCCAAAGAATGCCAGCTTACAGCGGAGTAGATCAATCGGCAGGCAGTCTTTGCCGATCAGGTTGTCGCGAATTTCTGCATAAGGGTGCCGCCCGAGCGTTTGCACGCGACGTGCTGCCGCACGATGCTGTGGGTTTTCGACCAAGAACCGGCCCACGGGCATATCGCTGTCGGGCACATCTCGCGCCAAGGCTTTGACCTGCCGTCCGATATCAAGTGGCGACTCGCGCTCAGCGCCAACTTCGATATGACGGCTGCCTAGGCGCGGCTCGAGCTTTTCTTCCGAAACGTACCAGAATTGCGCACATTCGCGGGCATCATCGTAGTCAATCGCGCAGGCCCAATCCCAGTCTCTGTCGATCATCGAAGTCAGCTCACTGTATGGCATGGACGGGTCCAATGTGGGGTGGAAGGGCGTCGCCATGCAGTCCGTAAGGCCGTCGATAAGCTCTCCAAACGGTTCCAGCATTAAGGCGGCAATAAGCTCTTGGGTATCGACGGACCATTGCGCGCTTTGCGTCAGGATCGAGTCGATGGGATGCTGGGATGTCAGCGCATCAGGGGTCAGTGTCGCCGCAAACGCCGGCCATTCGCGGCGCAGCGTTGTGATGCGTTCCGCCGCAATTTCGTCAGGGACGTTCCATTCCGCCAGATGTTGGGCCGCGCGGGTGACGAGCGCGTATATCCGGCTGATTTGGGCCGCATCAAGGCTGGGGATCGCGCGGACCCGCGCAACCGCGGTTTCGCGGACTTGCATCCATGCATCCAGCAGCATCGGGTGGTTCACCAAAAAAGGCGCCATGCCCAACCCGGTCGAATTCCCGATCCCGAGATGCCGCTTGGCCTCACGCGACAATTCAGCGCCACCAACGTGTTCAGCCAGGTCGTGGGTAAAACCGCGGATCAGCCAAACGGTCAGCATTTCCGCCATGAAAGGTCCGCCCATAAACGGGCGTTTTGCGATATGTCCGCGGTCTGCAATGCCGAATTTACCGTTGCCGTAGACGGCCGTCGTGCGCATCAGATAACCAGTCTCACGGATCTTGTCGGCATTGGGTTGCTGTCCGGCGCGCAAGGCGTCGATCACATGATTGAACAGACGCACGGATTTGTTCGCACGGCTCAGGACAAGATCGCGGGCAGTAAAGCGGGCGGCTTCCTGCTGGGGCGCCGTGGCTACGACGCGGTCGATTTCCGCCTGCGACGGAATGCCGTCGTAAAGCACATAGGTGGTGTCCCAAGCCGTTGCGATCACCCGGTCGGTGCGCATTTCTGGCGGCAAATCGGTCGAGACCGCAATGAGCGTATAGTCAAATCCGCCGAGGCGTAGATGATAGGTTGCATGGCCATAACCGTTCGCGTCCATCACCCAGACCGGGCGTGTCACCTTGACGTTGTCCGATGCCAACGCGCGCATCAGGGTCCGCAAGAATGACAGACGCGTCGGAAAAGACGCCCCCATGCGCCGCAATCGCATCACGGTGCCGGGTGGGCGCATGGGCATCTGGGCAGGTGGCGGGAAATCCTTCATAGGGTCAAATTATGCGCATTTCGGAGGTGCGCCTAGCCCAAAAACGACGCACCCACCGCGAAGTGAATGGCCAATCGTGGCGGCAAAGGTTAGACCAGTCACATGTTGAATTGTTTGCCCTCGTTGTCCGCAAAATTGCGCCGCGTGCATCGCAAACTTGCAGGTTTTGTGGTTGCTTTTGGTGTGTTGGGAACGGTTACATTCGCGCAAGAGGTTCGGCTGGTGGCTGATGCCGCACGTGGCGCACTCAATCAGGCGTCCTTGTTGCGTGCCTTGGATGACACGGCTGTCCCTCAGGATTATATCGCGGCCGCCCGCGCGGATTATCGGCGGTTGCTGACGGCGCTTTATGCGCAAGGTTACTACGCAGGCCAGATTTCGATTACCATTGACGGAATAGAGGCCGCCAATATCGCACCTCTCGCGGCACCGCAGTCGATTGATGAGATTATCATCACCGTTGTGCCTGGCCAGTTGTTTACCTTTGGTGACGTGCGCATTTCGCCCTTGCCCCCCGGAACCAGCCTGCCGCAGGATTTGGGGCCGCGGCGTGATGCGGCCTCCGGTGAGATCCAGAACGCCGTGCGTGGTGCGCTGCTCAGTTGGCGCGCGCTGGGTTATGCGAAGGCCACTGTTGGCGCGCAGTCGATTTCTGCCCGCCATGCGGATGCAAAACTGGATGTCGCGGTCGCGTTGGATACCGGGCCTCGCCTGACATTTGGCCCCTTGTCCGTCACTGGAAATGAGCGCGTTTCGGCAGATCGCCTGCGTGAAATTGCAGGGCTTCCTGTGGGGGAGGTCTATTCGCCCGAAGAAATCGCCCGTGCAGAACGCCGTCTGCGGCGCACCGGCACATTTTACAGTGTCGCATTGACCGAAAGCGACACAATCGCGGCGGATGATACACTTGCGATCAACGCGCAGGTCGCAGAGGCAGACTTGAGACGCATCGGTGTCGGCGCAGAGGTTTCAACCACCGAAGGGTTGACGCTTTCAGCGTTTTGGCTGCACCGCAACTTCTTTGGCGGGGCAGAGCGGTTCCGCACGGAGGCTGAGGTGTCCGGCATCTCGGGGGAAACCGGCGGCGTTGACTACCGGATCGGCGCAAACCTGACGCGCCCCGCGACCTTTGGGCCTGATACGGAGTACTTCATCACCGGTGAAATCTCCCGCGAGGACGAGCCTGAATTCTTGCTCGACAAGATCGGCTTTGAGACCGGGTTCTCGCGCATTTTGTCGGATGATCTTACGGTACGTGCTGGCATAGGCCTGCTGCGTGCGCGTGAACAAACAGATATTGAGACCCGCGAATATACGCTCTTGACCTTTCCGCTCGATGGCACGCTCGACCGGCGGGATGACCCGACGAATGAGCACGAAGGCTATTTCCTTGATCTCAGTATGACCCCTTTCATAAGCATCGGTGGCGATATCGCGGGGTCCCGTCTCTACGGGGATGCACGTGTCTTTCGCACGGTGGGCGAGGCACAGAAGTTAACCCTTGCCGCGCGTGGCCAGGTCGGCAGCGTCTTGGGCGCATCTTTGTCCGAAGCGCCAGCGGATTTTCTGTTTTATTCCGGCGGTGGCGGAACTGTGCGCGGCCAACCATATCAGTCGCTCGGTGTTGATACCGTGGAGGCGGCGGCAACGGTCACCAGCGGCGGCACCTCTTTCATCGGTGCCCAGCTTGAGGCGCGTTATCTCGTGCGCGAGAAAATCGCGTTGGTCGGGTTTTACGACTTTGGCCATGTCGGAGAGACGGCAACGCCGGGGGAGGGTGGTGATTGGCACGCCGGTGCTGGCATTGGTCTGCGTTATGACACCGGCATCGGCCCCATCCGACTGGACCTTGGCACACAGGCAAGTGGTGACGACGCCGCATCCGGTTTGCAGGTCTACATCGGGATCGGGCAGGCGTTTTGATGCGGATTTTGCTGATATGTGTCCTGATTATTGCGCCTCTTTTCGCAGCGGCGCAGACCCAAGAGGAAGAAGACAAAGGCTATCTGACAACCCTGATCGAGGACAATCTGTCAGGCGCTACGCGTGACATAAACATCGTGGGTTTTGCCGGCGCTCTGCGTTCCGAGGCGACGATTGAGCGGCTTACAGTGGCCGATGCGGACGGTGTCTGGCTCACGCTTGAGGACATCGTCCTGAGTTGGAACCGCCGTGCATTGCTGCGGGGTGCGATTGATGTGCAGGCATTGCGCGCGGCGCGCATTACCGTCGCCCGCCCCCCCTTGGCAGAGAACAGCGGTCCTGCGCCGGAGGCCGCCCCTTTTGCACTGCCTGAATTGCCGGTCAGTGTGACCCTTGGCGCGCTCGACATAGCTGAGATCGTGCTGGGAGATGTGTTTCTCGGTGAAGAGGTAAGGCTGTCGCTGACGGGCGATGCCCAACTGAGCGGGGGCGAGGGTGCCGCGAATGTCATCGCGACCCGCCTTGGTGACAAGACAGGCGTATTCGCGGTCAACGGCAGTTACGTCAATGAAACGCGTTTCCTCGATTTGCTGCTGAAGGTCGATGAAGGGCCAGATGGCATCGCAGCGCGGCTGCTCGAATTGCCCGGTCGCCCTGCCATTGCGCTGGAGGTGGCAGGCGCTGCACCACTGGATAATTACGCCGCGACCCTGGCCATTGGCACCGATGGGCAGGACCGCTTGAACGGCAATTTTGCACTGCACGAAGATGTAGATGGCCAGACCATCACGCTGGACGTCGCGGGCGATATCTCGCCCCTGTTTGCGGCAGAGTATCAGGGCTTTTTCGGCGACGACACCAGTCTGAATGTCGAAGTGGTGCGCGTTGGCGGGGCGGTGGCCATCCCGTCGCTTGCATTGGATGCCGGACGTGTCGCGTTGAACGGAGAGATCCTGATCGATGCCGACGGCTGGCCAAGTCTTATTGATCTGCGCGGCGGCATCACGCCGGTGGGCAATGCACCCGTTTTGCTGCCTGTTTCCGGCCCGAAGACCTTTGTTGATGGCATGGATATTGTTGTGGCCTACGATGCGCGGCGGGACGATCAATGGCGTGCGGAGATTGGGATCGCCGGTTTCACCCGCCCGGGTCTGGCGATTGATGCGCTGACTTTGCAGGGCGGCGGTTTGCTGCGCAGTGGTACGGGATTTCAAACCGGGGCTTTCACGATTGATCTCGACTATGGAGCATCGGGACTGCAATTCGCCGATACCGGCGCTGCCGAGGCGCTCGGTGATGCGGTGCAGGGTGAACTTGTCGCCGCGCGTCTTGAAGGGCAAAGCACGAATATCTCTCGTTTCACGCTGAACGGCGCAGGACTGGATGCCAGCTTGCAGGGCACAATCGCCGGGCCGGACGCTGGATTTGAGAGTGATCTGACTTTGAACGCTGACATTTCAGGATTGTCGCGCTTCGCAGCACTTGTCGGTCAGGAGATCGCAGGCGGCGCGCAAGTGGAATTGCGCGCTCTTGTGACGCCATTGCAGGGGCTCTTTGATTTCACCGTTACCGCTGTGACGGATAATCTGGCCGTGGGGGTTGAGCAGGCGGATGCGGTGCTGGCCGGAGCAGGTCGTATAGATCTGCGCGCTGTGCGTGACACCGCAGGCACGCGTCTGGAACGGCTTGATGTGCGCACAGATGCGGCGCGCTTTCAGGGCAGCGCCGATCTGACCAGTAGCGGCGCCGATGCCACCATTCAGGGCCGCCTGAACGAACTTGGCATTGTCGTGCCAAAGCTTGCAGGCCCGGCAACCGTGACTGGCACCCTTCGGCAATCCACCACAGGCGAGATTGCCTTTGATGTGGAGGGCACTGGCCCCGCCGTGGTGATTTCGGCGAAAGGCACCACGACGCCTCAGGCTGCGTTGCAAAGCATAGCGGCGGAACTGACCGCGCAATTCACCGATCTCAGCCAATATACGGCTATCGCCGGGCGGCCTTTGTCGGGTGCGGTCACCTTGTCGGCAGAGGGATCATTGCAAAGTGACCTGTCGCAGGTTGATGTGCGCTTTGCGGGAACATCAGACGCGCTTGAAACCGGCATTGCACGGCTCGATCCCCTGCTGGCAGGCAGGGGGCAATTCAGAGGTGGTGTTGCCCGGCAAGGCGAAGACAGGTTTGCGTTGCGCGATCTGGATGTCCGCTTTCCCGCCATGACCCTGACCGGTGATGCGGATGTCTCACGCGACGGATCGAATACGGCAGATATTGCTTTCCGCCTCAGTGATGCGGCGCTGCTCGACCCCGGTCTGGCGGGGCCGCTGACGTTGACAGCACTGGCAAACCCCGCGCCCGACGATGCCACGGCTGCCCAGATCGCGCTGCGCGGTCCGGGCGCGGATATCGCGGTTGATGCGGTGATTGCGTCGCCCGCACAAGACCGCGAAGTCAGGGGCGACGTGACAGCAAATATCGAAAATCTCGCGGTCTTTGCGCCGCTCATCGGGCAGCCTGTTTCGGGGCAAATCGAGCTTACCGCATCTGGCAATCTGCTGCCTGATCTGAGTACCTTTGAAGCCCAAGTGAACTTGCGCAGTGACGACCTTACGGTTGGAAATACGACCTTGGACCCACTTTTGGCGGGAACTGGTCTTATCAACGCAACGATTGCTCTGGCCGATGGCGTGCTTGGCGTGCGCACCTTGGAGGTATCGACCAGAGAGGTTTCGATTGTGGGCGCGCTCAATGGTGCGGCGGGTTTCGGTCAAGGGCGGTTCAACGCCAGTTTGCGCGATGTTGGCGTGCTGACAGATCAGATCAGCGGACCAGTCCGTGCACGCGGTGCGGCTTCGCTTGATGAACAGGGGAATTGGGGGATTGATGCCACGGGCACCGGCCCCGGTGGGTTGGCGGCTGAAATTGTCGGCCAAATCGCACAGGACGGAAACCTTTCTATTGATGTGGATGGAAGCGCGCCTTTGGCATTGGCGAACAACGCCATTGATCCGCGCCGCTTGAGTGGTTTGGCAAACTTTGACCTCAACGTGAACGGTCCGCCTGCCTTGTCCTCGCTCGCAGGGCAGGTGACGTTTTCAAATGGTCGTCTGGCAGCACCCAATCTGGGCCAGGCACTAAGCAATATCGGAGGGCAGATCGCATTGACGGCGGGCCGGGCGCAGATCAACCTGACCGCACAGGTTGAAGGCGGCGGCGGCATCGCCATCGATGGACCGCTCGTACTGGCCAGCCCCAACCAAAGCGATATCACGATTTCGCTCGACAATGTCGTTCTTCAGGATCCCGATCTGTACCGCACAGAAGTGTCCGGCACGGTGAACCTGAACGGGCCCTTGCAGGGCGGTGCGACTGTCATGGGTCGACTGAACTTGGGGCAGACGGATGTGCAGGTGCCGTCTTCTGCCATCAGCAGCCTTGGCGCATTGCCTGACGTCACCCATGTGGGCGCGTCGCCTGCGGTGCGCCGCACACTAGACCGTGCAGGGCTGATTGAAGACCCCCAAGAGCGCGCGACGCGTGGCGGCGGCGGTCGCGCATACCCGCTTGATATCGTGATTGATGCGCCTGCAAGGATTTTCATCCGTGGCCGCGGCGTTGATGCAGAACTTGGCGGGCAACTCAGCATTGGTGGCACGTCCGACGATATCATCCCGGTCGGGCAGTTTTCACTCGTGCGGGGACGGATTGATATTCTGCAACAGCGTTTTGAATTGACCGAAGGCGTTGCCAGCCTTCAAGGGGATTTTGAGCCGTTCATCCGCCTTGTTGCGACAACCGAAAGTGAAACCGGAACCACGATCAGCATCGTGGTGGAAGGCCCCGCAGGTGCGCCGGAGGTGAGCTTTATTTCTGTCCCTGAATTACCGCAGGATGAAGTCTTGGCCCAGCTTATTTTTGGCCGAGATCTGCAAAGCATTAGCCCATTTCAGGCGGTTCAGCTTGCAGCGGCGATCAGCACGCTTGCAGGGCGCGGTGGTGGCGCTCTGGATCGGCTTCGCGAAGGTGTCGGGCTTGATGATTTTGATGTGACGACGGATGAAGAAGGCAATGCCGCCGTCCGCGCAGGCAAATACCTGTCTGACAATGTCTACACCGATGTAACCGTCACCAGCCAAGGCGAAACAGAGATCAACCTCAATCTCGACCTGACAGATGAGATCGTCGCCAAAGGCAGCGTCAATCAAGATGGCGAAACCGGGCTTGGTCTGTTTTTCGAGCGGGACTATTGACCCGCGAATTTGGACGTTGTGGCGCTGGATGACGTGCGCGCCGATCCTACGCAACACACCGCACGCTTGAAGGAGGTCACATGAACAATCTCGCCCTTGCCGACCGAAAGAAACTTCCTGACGCGCTGCGTGTCCTGTTGGAGGACTACCCGCGCGACGGATGGGAGCTGGACCCCGGATTTGATGGGTTGGTGCGCTTCTGGCTTGACCGCCATCTGATGTTCCGGCGTCTGATGTCCGAGATGGGTAGCGCCACCGAAGTTTTGCTGGACAGTAAAATCCAGCCGGATCGTTATGCTGCGACGCTGTCGCGTTATGGCGGGATGTTTGTGAACGGTTTGCATGAGCATCACACGATTGAAGACAGCTACTATTTTCCCAAGCTGGCGACAAAGGACAAACGGATTCAAAAGGGGTTTGATATCCTCGACAAGGATCACCACGATCTGGATGCTTTGCTTTCAGATTTCGTGGGCGGTGCGAATGGGGTTATTCACGCAAGCGCTGATGCTGCGAAGCTTCATGAAGCTGCGGGCAAATTTCACAAAGAGTTGCGCAAACTGCAAGGCCTTCTGGACCGACATCTCGTGGATGAGGAAGAGCTTGTGGTGCCGGTGATCCTGCGTTTTGGTGCGGCGGGTCTGGGCTAGCTTATCGCAGCCGGAAGGACGCTGCGGCGCCCGCACCCTGATCGACAGTGAAGCGAATGCGTTCTTCGCCGCGGGCTTCGACCAACTGGCAGTTATACGGGATCGGGTCACCGCCCCAGCTCAGTTCGCGGCAGAAATACCCATCCTGCCATGTCCAGTTGCCCTCGATGTCCCAACCAATGGCAGAGCCCGCGATCCGGCCCTCTTCAAGCACATTCAGGCGGACACCGTAAAAGACATTGCGCAGCTCTTTGCCATCCACCAATGCGATGAATGTGTCCTTTTCTTTCACAGGCACATAGGCGTCCGCCCATGCAGGCGCTGTCAGGATTGTCAGAACAAGGGCGAGAACTGCTTGCTTCATTACGGCACCTTTGACGCGTTTCTGTCCTAGATACGCATCAATTGCCGGTCCGGTTCACTTTGGGGGGCGTCTTCGGGAATTATATACCCAAGACATCCAGCATATCGTATTCACCGGGGCCCTTGTCCTGCCCCCAAAGTGCCGCTTTCAAGGCGCCGCGCGCAAAGATTGCACGATCGGTCGCGATGTGGCGCAGTACAATCCGCTCCCCTGCGGCTGCGAAAAGCACATCGTGTTCGCCCACAATATCGCCACCCCGAATGGCGCTGAAGCCAATATCGCCCTTGTTGCGGGCACCCGTGATCCCGTCACGTCCGCTGTCGCTGACATCCCTGAGCGACACACCACGCCCTTCGGCAGCCGCTTCGCCCAGCATCAAAGCCGTGCCTGAGGGGGCATCGACTTTCTTGTTGTGATGCGCCTCAATCACTTCGATGTCGAAATCATCGTCCAGTGCTGCGGCCACCCTTTTGGTCAACTGGACCAGCAGGTTGACGCCCAAGGACATATTTCCGGCGCGCACAATCGGCGCATGGCGCGCGGCCGCATTGATAGCTTTGAGGTCATCTTCGGACAATCCGGTCGTTCCGATGACATGCACGGCGCGCGCTTGCGCGGCCAGTCCAGCAAATGCGACTGTGGCGGCCGGCGAGGTGAAATCGATGACGGCCTGGGCCTTGGAAAACACTTCGACGGCATCGTCAGAGACGTTCACGCCAACGGCTTGCCCGCCCATGGCCGTGCCCACATCCTGACCGATCCAATCGTGTCCCGCGCGCTCTAACACGCCGACAAGACGGCATTTGTCTGAGGCCAGAACGGTCTCGATCAACATTTGGCCCATCCGCCCTGATGCGCCGGTGATAGCGATGCCCGGTGTCTCTGTCATGGTTCCGCTCCTTTCTCGTTGCCCTCTCTTAGCGGGGATTGCCCTTGACGCAAAGCCTTGCTTGGCAACGGCGCGCGCAGCGATTACATGACGGGTATGGCTAAGAAATCAAACAGAGACGGCAAGGCCCCGACGCAGCGCATGTTGCGCGTCGGTGAAATGATCCGTCGGACCCTTTCAGACGTGCTGCAACGTGGCGATGTCCACGACGAAGATCTTGCGCGCATGTCGATCACAGTGGGCGAGGTGCGCATGACACCCGATCTAAGCATTGCGACGGCTTTTGTTCTGCCCTTGGGTGGCAATGAAAAGGAAGAAGCCTTGGCGGCCCTGCGCCGCAATCGCTATGAGATCCGGCATTTGGTCGTCAAAGGCGGCACGATGAAATTCGCCCCGGAGTTGCGTTTTGAAATTGACGGCACCTTTGACCAGATGGATGCCACCCGTGCATTGCTGGCAGAGCAGCACGTGCGGCAGGATATCGACGACTGATGCGCTGGCTCTGGGTCGCGTTCTGTCTTTGGGCGGTTCCGGCCGCTGCGGTGACATGTGAGAATGTGACATATGATGGCAACAGCTATGCGGTATGCACCGTTGACGTTCCCAATGAAAATCTGCGCCTCTTTTACAAAGACGCCGATGGCGACCTGATCGGCAATTTTCGCGCGATAGAGCGGCAGCCCGGTGTCGCCCAGCTTGATTTCTCCATGAACGCAGGCATGTATCATCCCGATCGCAGCCTTGTGGGGCATTACATTGAAAACGGTGTTGAGGCGATGCGCGTGATCCCCAATGCCGGGCCCGGCAACTTTGGGATGCTGCCCAACGGCGTATTCTGCATCAACGACGACAGTGCGCAGATCTTTGAAACGCGCGCTTATCTCGATCAAGAACCGGTATGCCGTGATGCGACCCAATCGGGCCCGATGCTGGTGATTGATGGCGCGCTGCACCCGAAATTTTTGCCGCAAAGTACCTCACAGTTCATCCGCAATGGTGTTGGTACCTCAGCAGATGGCGGCACAGCAGTCTTTGCAATCTCGAACAACGCGGTGAGTTTTTACGAATTTGGTCTCTTTTTTCGTGATTACCTGCAAATGCCCAACGCACTCTATTTTGACGGCAAGGTCTCAAGGCTATTCGCGCCTGCGTTAGGCCGGAGCGATTTTGGCTTCCCCTTGGGGCCGATGGTGGCCGTGACCCAGTAAGGTCGATTGAAGGGCATCCTATATATTCAGCAGATCGATGATCTTTTGCAGGTTTGGGCTTTGGGGCAGGGATTGCGCCTCTTGCGGGGTGCACCATCTGGCATCGCTGACGTCGTCTGCGGCCAAAGGTGCGCCGCTGACATAGTCGCAGCGCACGGCGGCCAATAGATAGTGAAACCTGACCGCGCCATTCGCATCATGCAGGATCGCGTCGATATTGGTAAGGTAGCTGCGCGGCTCGGCAATGACGCCGGTTTCTTCGCGCAACTCGCGCGCTGCCGCCAAAAGCGCCGTTTCCCCAAACTCCACATGGCCGCCAGGAAAGCCCCAGGTATTGGCATGGGGTTCGTTCTTGCGTTTGACGAGCAGGAGCCGCCCCTCGTGAGCCACCACAGCGATTGCGCCAAGCTTGGGGCGTTTCATAGGCTGCGCACTTTTTCAGCCAGAGCAACACCGAGCGTTTGGTGATCTTGCGCCGCAATATGCACCCCGTCGATCGGGCTGACGCTTACATGCGCGCCTGCATCAAAGAACGGCAACCCCCAATGCGCGGCCAATGCGCCCATCAGTGGCGCAAAGCTTTGGGATTTCTCAGCCGCACCCATTTGCGTGTCGCGGTAGGTACCCTGTTCCGTTGTGGGTGGCGGTGCAATGATGAGGATATCAAAGCCCCCATGCCGCGTTTGGTATGGCTCTGACCGCGCGATGGCCAGAAGTGCTGCAAGCCCGCCAACAATCTGTTCTGCGGTGCGGGCGTGATGTGTTTGGGCGTCATTGGTGCCAAGCATGATCGTGAGCAGATCAATCGGACCGTGCCCCTCCAACGCGATGCGCAGACCAAGCTGGCCATCCATATGCGCCCCCATAACCGGGTCTGCGAGGCTGGTTGTGCGCCCGGGCAATCCGGCCTCGATCACCTGCCAATCGTCGCCCAAGGCGCGCGCCATAATGCAGGGCCAGCGCGTATCCGGGGCAAAGCGCCGGTTCTCTCCGGGGGCTTTTGCAGGCGGTGTGCCGTAGGTGTTACTATCGCCGAAAGTCAGGACTGTTTTTGCCATGCCAGCAGGCTAGGCCGCGCAGCGGTGATCGTAAAGCGTCATTGCCCCTTGGACTTGCGGCACTTTGCGCACATATAAGGCGCAAGTTGGATATGAATGGAGACGAATATGCTCGAACTGGATGCCACCGCAAATGCACCCGCTGACATGATTAAAGACGGCACAGATGCGAGCTTTGCGACCGATGTTATCGAAGCGTCACAGACCGTTCCGGTAATCGTTGATTTCTGGGCGCCTTGGTGTGGGCCTTGCAAGACACTTGGGCCGGCAATCGAAGCCGCTGTGACCAAGGCCGGTGGCCGGGTGAAACTTGTCAAGATCGACGTGGACGCCAACCAAGCCTACGCAGGGCAGTTGCAGGTGCAATCCATCCCCACGGTCTACGCCTTCTTTGAGGGGCGGCCTGTGGATGGTTTCCAGGGTGCGCTGCCGCCCTCTGAGATTGATGCATTCGTTGAAAAAATCGCCGCGATGGCAGGTGAGCCGGAAGATGATGACCTGAGCGCGGCAATCGAAGCCGCAGAGCAGATGCTTGAAGAAGGTGCGGCAGCAGACGCGGCAGAAACCTTCGCGGCAATTCTGCAAGAAGATCCCGCAAACGCGGCCGCATATGCGGGCCTTGTGCGGGCTTATCTGGCACTTGACGATGTGGACCAGGCCGAGGCGATCCTGAACGGTGCGCCAGCCGAAATATCCACAGAGCCGCAGCTTGAGGCGGTCCATGCCCAAATCATGCTCGCGCGGGAAGCTGCGAATGCAGGTCCGGTGGCGGAATTGCAGGCGGCTGTTGGGGCAGCACCTGACAACCATCAGGCGCGTTTTGATCTTGCGGTTGCGCTCCATGCAAATGGTCAGATCGAAGACGCCGTGACCGAATTGCTTGAGCTTTTCAGCCGTGATCGCGAATGGAATGACGGTGCCGCCAAAACGCAGCTTTTCAAGATTTTCGATGCACGCGACGCCAAAGATCCGATTGTGCTGAACGGGCGGCGAAAACTCTCGTCGCTGATATTTGCCTGATCGCAAGAACGGCCTATCTTTCAATGATGATTTCAAAGACCGATCTGCCTGATGTAATTCCTGTGTTCCCCTTGCCCGGCGCGCTGCTGCTGCCGCGCACGCGGTTGCCGTTGCATTTGTTTGAGCCGCGCTATCTGGCGATGCTGGATGACACGTTTAAGACGTCGTCGCGCTTGATCGGTATGGTGCAACCCTTTGAAACGGCAGATGGCTGCGATCGGTTGCATTCGATCGGTTGCGCGGGCAAGGTCACGGCCTTTTCAGAAACCGACGACGGCCGCTATATGATTACGCTCGCGGGTGCCTCGCGGTTTCGGGTGATCGAAGAGGTAGAGGGCTTCACGCCCTATCGCCGCTGCAAGGTGTCGTGGTCCGGTTTTGAAGACGATCTCGGCCCGGTTGAGAAAGACCTGAGTTTCAACCGCCCCGTCTTCATGGATGCGCTGGGCCGATATCTGACGGAACAGGGGCTGTCGACTGATTGGGAAAGCCTCGGCGAAGCTGAGGATGAATTGCTGATTAATTCGCTGTCAATGCTCTGCCCGTTTGAGCCGGAAGATAAGCAGGCATTGCTCGAAGCGCCCTCCTTGACCACGCGCCGCGAAACGCTCATGACTTTGATTGAATACGCCCTGCGTGGCGGATCAGGTGATGAGGTCATGCAATGAGCGAAGCAGTTTTCGACCCCAAAATGCTTGAAGCGTTGGTGTGTCCGATGACGCAGGACACGCTGGTTTATGACGCTGAAAAGCAAGAGTTGGTCAGCAAAAAGGGCAAGGTGGCATTCCCGATCCGCAACGGTATTCCGGTGATGTTGATGGATGAGGCGCGGGCACTGGAGTGATCGACAAGCCCTTTGCCGGTCATTCACCGCATCAAACGCGGTAATTCACCCGTCAGACCCGCTGCTTCGCGGATAAACCCCCGCCGCAGGCCAGGTGCAGCATTCACGACGCCCATTCCGATATCACGCGCGGCGCGCAGCAGGGGATTATCGTTGGAAAACAGTTTGTTGAACGCGTCCGTTGCCAACGCAAGCGTTGCCGTATCGAACCGCCGCCATTGCTGGTAGCGCGCCAACGCCTGCGCGCCCGCGATATCCTCACCGCGTCCGCGTGCGCTTTCAAGAACATCAGCCAATGCAGCCACGTCACGCAGACCAGCGTTGAGACCCTGACCGGCAATCGGATGCACCCCGTGCGCTGCATCGCCGATCAGCGCCGTGCGGTCTGCGATGAAGCTATTGGCCAATGTCAGGTTCAGCGGATAACTGAACCGCGCGCCTGTCAGACTGATTTCGCCCAAGAAGCTGCCAAAGGCGGGGCGGAGAGCATCCAGAAAATCCGCGTCGTTCATGGCGATAAGTTCGGCCGCCCGCTTTTCGCTCTCACTCCACACGATTGAGCTGCGGTCTTTGGTCAGTGGCAAGATGGCCAATGGTCCATTTGGCATGAAGAACTGATGCGCGATCCCGCCATGAGGCTTTTCGTGCTTGACCGCGCAAACAACCGCCGTCTGCCCGTAATCCCAGCCCGTCCGTTTGATGCCTGCACGCGTGGCCGTCCCGCTTTTGCGCCCGTCAGAGCCCACAAGCAATTTCCCCGTCACCATTTTGCCAGAGGCAAGCGTGACACTTGCGCCCCCAATATCAGTGCTTTGCGCGATCACTGTTTCTTCCGAGAGTTGCGTGATTAACGGATTCGCCATCAGCGCATCCAGGAATGCGCGCCGCAGATGCCTGTCCTCGACCATGAACCCCATCGGGCCTTCTTCGATTTCGGCATGATCGAAATGCATCATCCACGGGCTCGGCCCTTCGCCAGCACGCCCGTCTGTGACTTTGATTTCAAGCATGGGTTGCGCATTGTCGCGCACCGCATCCCAAACGCCAATCCCGCGCAAAAGCCGCATCGAGGCATGGGCAAGCGCGTAGCTGCGCCCGTCGAAATCGGGGCTGTTGCGCGTATCGAGCGGTAGGCTGTCGATGATTGTGACAGTGAAACCGGACTGCGCTGCTGCCAGTGCGAGGGCCGGTCCGTTCAACCCGCCACCTACGATGATTAGATCATTCTCCATATCCTGCAATATGCGCTCTCAGACGGGATTGTCCATGCGCCGCTTGGCCGCTACCTTCCTGCAAAATCAGGAGACACAAATGCAAGACTGGCGATGGATGACGGCCGCAGATCTGGGGCGCGCGATCGGGGCGGGGGATATTGATCCCGCCGCCCTGACAGAGGTCTATCTGGAAGCGATTGACGCGCATGAATTTCGCGACCGCATCTATGCGCGTGTCACCCACGACCGCGCCCGTGCCGAAGCCGCCGCCGCATCCGCGCGTGCGCAATCGGGACTGCGCCGCGGGCCATTGGACGGGGTGCCGATCTCTTGGAAGGACTTGTTTGATACGGCCCGCATTGGCACCGAGGCAGGTACCGCTTTGATGGCTGGCCGCATACCCGATGAAGACGCGGAGGTTCTGAAAGCCGCGACATCTGCGGGACTGGTCTGTTTGGGCAAGACCCATATGTCGGAGATTGCTTTCTCGGGCTTGGGGCTTAATCCGATCACGGCCACGCCGCCTTGCCTCAATGACCATGATGCGGTGCCAGGCGGGTCTTCATCGGGGGCAGGTGCCTCTGTCGCGTTTGGATTGGCGGTGGCGGGCATTGGGTCTGATACCGGCGGATCGGTTCGTATTCCTTCGGCGTGGAATGATCTGGTGGGTCTCAAGACAACGCATGGGCGGCTTTCTTTGGATGGCACGGTGCCGCTCTGTCTGACGTTTGACACGATTGGCCCACTCTGCCGATCCGTTGAGGATGCAAACCTGCTTTTGGCTGCATTGGAGGGCAGTCAGCCTGCCGATCTGGATGGCGTCAGCCTTGCGGGGAAGCGCTTCATGGTCCTCGACACGATTGTGCCTGATGATGTGCGCGACGCCCCGCGTGATGCGTTTGCCGATGCGGTGGAGCGCCTCAAAGCCGCCGGAGCGCAGGTGGAACATCGGTTTTTCGCGCAACTCTTTGATGCGTTCAATGTTGCGGGCAACCTTTATGCGGCCGACAGCTATGGTTGGTGGCGCGATCTCGTGGAAGCCAACCCCGATAAGATGTTCCCGCAAATTCTGGAACGCGTCCGGGGTGGTCAAACTGTGACAGGGCCTGACTTTTGCGCAGGCTGGAACATGCTGCGTGACATTCGCAAGCAATATGCCGCTGAAACCGCGCAGTTCGATGCCGTTATCATGCCAACCGCGCCGATCTTGCCGCCGAATGCGGAACGTCTTTTGACGGATGATGCGTATTACAAGTCAGAGAACCTGCTTGCTTTGCGCAATACGCGCGTGGCGAACCTGATGGATACCGCGTCGATGACACTGCCCACGGGCGTGCCGTCTTGTGGGATCATGTTTAATGGGCAGAACGGGAATGAAGCGCAGTTATTGCGCGTCTGCGCGGCGGCAGAGCGGGCGCTGGCGAAGTAGAACGCGTGACCGATAGGTCGCGCAGCCCCCGACCCTCCCCACGGGAGGGGGCTTCACCCCCACCCAG
>NZ_JBELFI010000014.1:0-35442 GCF_042093035.1 Yoonia sp.
CCGAGACTGGCACAAGGACGCCTGCCCCGCACTTGACCCCGAAACCCGCAGTTGCCGCGCCTATGAAGCCCGGCCGACAATTTGTCGCTCATTTCTTTCGATGGATGCCGATGCTTGCCGCGAAAATGCAGAAGGTGGAAAGGCGCAGGGAGCCGGCCTTTTGGGAAGCCACCTTGACTATCTTGCCGTACATGCTTTGTGCCGACAGGCGCTCAGGGGGATTAGCCAGGTGCCCAGCTACAGCCTTGCCGCGACCGCAGCGGGCGCGGTAGCCGGGCAGGATTTGGAAAGCAGCCTGCATGCAGCGCGCCATAAACCAAGCGCACTCGATCAGGCCTGCAAAGAGGGGACGGCGGCAGCGGGCGGCTAGCGCAAAAGCCGTTCAGATACCAAGCACGGTTTCAAGCGCTTTGAGCATCTCGCGCTGCTCATTTGTCCACTCTCTACGGCGGCCCCGGAAGAGCGTGGCCTGACTTGCATGTATCAAACCGTCATCGAGAATTTTCAGGCCGTTCGCGCGCAGGGTTTCGCCGGTTGATGTAATGTCGGCAATCGCCTCGGCTGTCTCGTTCTTGACGGTCCCTTCGGTAGCACCTTGGCTGTCGATAAGCTGGTAATCAGCGACACCTTGATCGCGCAGGAATTCACGCACCAATCGGTGATACTTCGTGGCGATCCGCAACCGGAACCCATGTTTACGCCGAAATGCCGCCGCTGCGGCATCCAGATCATCGAGCGTGCTGACGTCGACCCACGCCTGCGGCACCGCGATAATCAAATCAGCGCCGCCAAATCCCATTGGCGCCAAAGCCGTCACACGTGCGTTCCAGTTCGCGAGCCTTTCGCGCACCAGATCAGAACCAGTCACGCCAAGATGAATGTTGCCAGCCGCGAGCTCTCGCGGGATTTCACCGGCCGAGAGCAGCACCAGTTCGACGCCCTCAATGCCATCCACCGCACCCGCATATTCCCGGTCAGACCCGGATTTGCGCAGGCCAACGCCCCGCGATCCGAACCAGTCGAAGGTTTTTTCCATCAACCGGCCTTTTGAGGGCACACCAAGCTTCAACATGCGCCCACCTCCAACGCCAGATCAGGGCGGATCACCCCGCCGACGGCGGGCACCGCACGGCCCGGCCCCAGTTGTGTGGTCAGCGCATCATATCGGCCACCAGTGGCCACGGGCGGAAGATCAGGGCGGTTGATGGCATAGAAGCCGAATACAAAGCCGTCGTAATACTCAAGCGAGGTCCGGCCATAGCTGCCTTCAAATTCAAGCGTTTCGACGTCAATACCGCGCGCGGCAAGCGCATGAAGCCTTGCATCAATTCCCTCAACCGCAGCGCCTATTGCAGGCATATCCACTGAGATATCGCGAAGCTCACTCAGGACATGCGGCGCCGTTTCGCGCAGGCTGAGGATCGCATCGATCAATGCAATCTCTTCACTGGAAATTGGCGGCGCGGCGGCGTCCGCGCGAAGCGCCTCAATCCGCGTGGCAATCTCTGCACGGCTGCGCAAACCAATATCGGGTCCCGCCCCCGCGAAAGGATCGGTCGCCTGCAACAAAGCAGCCCGAGAAGGAGGCACAGTCCCCGCGCCAAAGCGCTTCAACAGCGCCCGAAACCGGGCGGGCCGCCAAATGTGGCGAAGCAAAGCGGCCTTGCGATCATCCGTCGTCCTCAGCCCGCGAACTGCGGCCATCAGCACGCCGATATCGCCTGAAGCAGGGCGCACGGGCAGCCCGGCCAACCCCTCATATATGGCGGCAAAGACTTCCGCATCGGCCGCGGCGGGGTTCTGGCCGTCAAATACCTCATAGCCGACCTGCACATATTCATTCGCGCGGGTCTCGTCGGTTTCTTGCTGGCGGAAAACCTTGCCGGAATAGGTATAGCGCGCCGGATCAGCGCGGCTTTCCATATGCATCTGCACCACGGGCACCGTGAAATCCGGGCGCAAGACCATCTCACCGTGCAGCGGATCGGATGTGACGTAAGCGCGCGCGCGAATGTCTTCGCCATAAAGATCAAGCAGCGTGCCCGCCGCCTGCAAGACATCTGCCTTAAAAACCTGACCGCCTTTGCTGGCAAACAGATCACGCAGGCGGCGCGCCTCTTTCAGTGTGGCTGGGCTTGTCGGCATCAGTTTTGGCCATCCAGAATGTCGCGCACTTTGGCGACCATCTGATCGCGCGGCACTTCATATTGGCTGGGGCGATCTTTCCATTCTTCCAGCGTGGCGTTCTTGGCGATCTCTGCGCCAAGGATGAGGTCCTTGATTTGGACGATGCCCGCTTCAAACTCATCTCCGCCCGCAATAATCGCCACGGGAGAGGCGCGCTTGTCTGCATATTTCAACTGGTTGCCGAAGTTTTTGGGGTTGCCGAGATAGACCTCTGCCCGGATGCCCGCATTGCGCAAATCGGAAACCATGGATTGGTAATCAGCCATACGGTCGCGATCCATGACCGTGACAACGACAGGACCAACGGTAGTCAAATCAATCCGGCCCTTGGCGCGCAAGGCGGCAAGCAAACGGTCCACGCCGATAGAAACACCCGTCGCCGGAACGGCCTGCCCGGTAAAGCGCTTGACCAGATCATCATAACGACCGCCGCCAGCAACAGAGCCAAAGTTGCGCGGGCGGCCCTTCTCGTCGGTGACTTCAAAGGTCAGCTCGGCTTCATAGACGGGGCCAGTGTAGTAGCCAAGGCCGCGGACCACGGAGGGATCAATGACGATGCGGTCAGGGCCATAGCCTTGGGCGCCCAGAAGATCAGTAATGGTTTCGAGTTCTGAGATTCCCCCCGCTCCAGTCGCTGAGTCGCCCACTGCATTTCGTAAATTCTGCAACGTCTCTTCTGTCGTGTCTGCTTTAGCCGTTAAGAACTGAATGACCGGTTCAATCTGGCCTGTATTGAGTTCTACACCGTCAATGAACGCCCCGGATTCATCCAATCGCCCTTTACCAAGAAGATCGCGCACTCCCATCTCACCGACTTTGTCAAATTTGTCGATTGTACGGAGTACATTCATTCTCTTGGCCTCAAAACCGCCAGGGCCAGTAGATTGCGCCCTCTGCACTTGGCTATCAAAGTCTTGTTCGTCCAAGTTGTGGTTAAGTAATGATTTGGCATCGAAAACACGATCCAACACACCATTCAGCACTTTGCGGTTGTTCACGCGGATCACATAATCACCACGCGGGATACCCACGGCCTCCAACGTATCGGACAGCATTGCACAAATCTCTGCATCCGCGGCCACGCTTGGCGCACCAACGGTATCCGCATCACATTGATAAAACTGACGAAAACGGCCCGGTCCAGGCTTTTCATTGCGCCAGACAGGGCCCATTGCATAACGGCGATACGGGGTGGGTAAATCATTGCGAAACTGTGCATAAACCCGCGCAAGCGGTGCTGTCAGATCATAGCGCAGCGCGAGCCAGTCCTTGTCCTCTTCCCACGCAAAGACACCTTCATTGGGGCGGTCCACATCAGGCAGGAACTTTCCCAAAGCCTCAACCGTTTCCACGGCCGATGTCTCAAGCGCGTCAAAGCCATAGCGATGATAGACGGCGGCAATCTGCGACAGCATTTCAGAACGGGCGGTCACATCCGCGCCGAAATAATCCTGAAATCCTTTGGGCGTCTGCGCTTTGGGGCGCGGTAGCTTTTTGTCCTTGGCCATTGCTTTGGGTCCTGGAGGTGACATCATCTGCGGGCCGTTTAACGCGGCAGGCCCTGCGGGGCAATGCAGTCTTGCACAAGGTTGCGCCGCGAAAGCACCGCCCCTGCTTCATCTTGGCCAAAAAACTCAAATCCAGACGCGCGCAACACAGATCAACGGTTGCCCTTTCGCTCGATCGGCGCAGCGTCTAGACAGGCAATATGACTGACGTAACGCACCTTGAAGAAAAGATCGCGCACCTCACCAAAGCGATGGAGGAGTTGTCGGATATCGGTGCACGCCAAGAAACGGAACTGGCGCTGGTCACACGACGTCTGGCGATGCTGATGGAACGTGAAGCAAGTCGTGAATTGGATGCAGGCGGCACCGTCCCACTTGCCGATCAACGGCCCCCGCATTGGTAACATGGATCATGATCCATCGCCACGTTAGGCGTCCTCGACCTCAATCACGCCACCCAAGGACCGCAATGCACCTTTGATTTGCGGATTGACGGGAAACGCGTCGCCCAGGTCCAGCTCGACCTCACCCGGCAAGTCGTCATTCATCAGACAGAAGTAGACAGGCCCGCGACCGCGAACACCGTCACGCGCGGCATTCTGCAAGATTGAAGCCACCGACCCAATCACCTCCGGTCCATCGATGAACACCCGCAATCCCGCTCCGCTCGCATCTGCCACTGCGGCATCAATCGGCGAAACTGAACGACCCAGGAGCTTCAGCTGATCCGCCTCCATCGTCGCTTCGCATTGCAAGACAACCCGACAACCCGTCTCGAGGTACTCCCGCGCTGCCTCCAGCGTGTCCGAGAACATCGTCACCTCATATTGCCCCGTCGGATCAGAGAGCTGCACAAACGCGAACCGATTTCCGCGTGCTGACTTCCGCTCTTGCCGCCCCGAAACCGTGCCTGCGATCTTTACAATTGCCGCACCTCTTTCGGCACGCGCGATCACATCGTCCAGCGTCATCACCTTTTGGCGTTTCAACGCGCCCATATAGTCATCCAGCGGATGACCTGAGAGGTAGAAGCCGATTGCTTTGAATTCCTCCGCCAGCCGTTCAGCAGGCAACCAATCCTCGCCGCCCATCAAGCGCGGCTCTGGCAAATCATCGCCTGCGTCCCCGAACAATGACACCTGATTGGAGGATTTCTGGTCGTGGATCGCGGCGGAATAGCCGGTCAGCGCATCGAGGCTCAGCATCACGCGGCGGCGGTTTGGGTCAAGCACATCAAAGGCCCCTGCCCGTGCCAGCATCTCCAATGGACGTTTGCCGATCCGTTTCAAATCACAGCGACGTGCGAAATCGAAAAGGGTCACAAATTCCTTGTCGTCACGCCCTTCGACGATCAGCTTCATTGCCTCAACACCAACGTTCTTGAGCGCGCCCAGCGCATAAACGAGCTTTTGATCCTTGACGTCAAACGTCGCCTGAGAGCGGTTCACACAAGGCGGCGTATACGCAATTCCGAGACCCTTTTTGACCTCTTGGAAATATACACCCAGCTTGTCGGTCAGGTGAATATCGCAATTCATCACACCGGCCATGAATTCGACCGGATGGTTCGCCTTCAGCCATGCTGTCTGATAGCTGACAACGGCATAGGCGGCGGCGTGGGATTTGTTGAAACCGTAGTTCGCAAACTTCTCCAGAAGGTCGAAGACCTCCCGCGCCTTTTTGGGCTCAACACCGTTGGCCTTCGCGCCCTCTTCGAATTTCGGACGCTCCTTGGCCATTTCCTCCGCGATCTTCTTGCCCATCGCACGGCGCAACAGATCGGCCCCGCCGAGGCTATACCCCGCCATGACCTGCGCGATCTCCATCACCTGTTCCTGGTAGACGATGATGCCTTGGGTTTCCTTCAGGATATGGTCGATCGACGGATGAATGGATTCCAACTCCTTGAGGCCGTTTTTCACCTCGCAGTAGGTCGGAATGTTCTCCATCGGCCCCGGACGATAGAGCGCGACCAGAGCCACGATATCCTCAATACAGGTCGGCTTCATTCGTTTGAGGGCATCCATCATGCCGCTGGATTCCACCTGGAACACCGCAGTGGTCTTGGCACTGGAATAAAGCGCGTAGGATTTTTCATCATCGAGTGGGATCGCCCCGATGTCGTATTCAAACCCTTCGGGCGCGTCATAGAGCTGCGTGCCATCAGCCGCGACGCTCAACGGACGCCCGGTTTTCTCTATCAGCTCAACCGCGTTCTGAATGACCGTCAGCGTTTTGAGGCCAAGAAAGTCAAATTTCACCAGCCCGGCCTGTTCGACCCATTTCATGTTGAATTGCGTCGCAGGCATATCAGAGCGTGGATCCTGATAGAGCGGCACCAGCTCATCCAATGGCCGATCCCCGATCACGACACCCGCCGCGTGGGTCGAGGCGTTGCGCAGCAAACCCTCAACTTGTTGTGCGTAGGTCAGCAGCCGGTCGACGACTTCTTCGTTCTTTGCCTCTTCGCGCAGGCGCGGTTCATCGGCCAAGGCCTTTTCAATAGAGACAGGCTTAACCCCTTCGACAGGGATCATCTTGGAAAGCCGGTCCACCTGCCCATAAGGCATCTGTAGAACGCGACCTATATCGCGGACGGCGGCCTTGGACAGAAGCGCACCGAAAGTGATAATCTGGCCCACCTTATCGCGCCCGTATTTCTCCTGCACATAGCGGATCACCTCTTCCCGGCGATCCATGCAGAAATCGATATCGAAGTCCGGCATGGAGACACGTTCAGGGTTCAAGAAACGCTCAAAAAGCAGCGAATAGCGCAGTGGATCAAGATCAGTGATTAGCAGCGCATAAGCGACCAATGACCCCGCACCAGAACCACGGCCCGGCCCCACAGGGATGCCGTTGTCCTTTGCCCATTTGATGAAGTCCGCAACGATCAGGAAATAGCCCGGAAACCCCATGCCTTCGATAATGCCCAACTCAAATTCGAGCCGCTTTTCGTAGTCCTCAACGGAAGCCGCGTGAGGGATCACAGCAAGCCGCGCTTTCAGACCTTCCTGCGCCTGCCTGCGTAATTCCGCGATCTCATCATCGGCAAATCTGGGCAAGATCGGATCACGCTTGTAGGCCTTGAAAGCGCAGCGTCTCGCGATCTCGATTGTGTTCTCAATCGCTTCAGGCAGATCGGCAAAGAGCGTCATCATCTCCTGCTGTGACTTGAGATAGTGTTGCTGGGTCAACCGCCGACGCGGTTCCTGTTGGTCCACATAAGCGCCCTCGGAAATGCAGATCAGCGCGTCATGCGCTTCATAGAGATCGGGCTTGGGAAAATAGACATCGTTGGTCGCAACCAAGGGCAGTCCCTTGGCATAGGCCATCTCAATATGCCCGCGCTCGGAGGCTTGCTCTGCCTCTGGCAATCCATCACCGGGGTGGCGCTGCAATTCGACATAGAGCCTGTCTGGATAGATTGCAGCCAAGCGATCCATCAGGATTTCCGCCTTCTGGCGCTGACCTTGGCGCAGCAGGCGACCAACCGGCCCGTCAGGTCCGCCGGACAAGCAAATCAGCCCTTCGTGATATTGCGCCAACGCGTCCAAAGACACCTGCGGTAGCTGCCCTTGCGCATCCAGATATGCGCAAGAATTCAACTTCATCAGGTTCATGTAGCCCGCCTCAGATTGGGCGAACAAAACAATGGGGGCCGGCGCTTCCTGGCGTTTGCCCGGTTCTAAGGCGAGATAGGTCATGTCCAATTGACAGCCAATGATCGGCTGCACGCCCGCTTTTGAGGCCGCTTCGGAAAATTCCAAGGCGCAAAACATGTTGTTGCTATCGGTCACAGCGACCGCTGGCATACCCATATCCGCGATCAATCCGGGCAGTTTCTTGACCGGGATTGCTCCCTCAAGCAAGGAGTATTCGGTATGGACGCGCAAGTGAATGAATCGGGGGTCAGAGCTCATGCTTGCAGGGTAGCGGATGCGCGGGGCTCCACAAGGCCGGATTGGTCTGATTTTATCACTTAGCAAATTGGCTAAGTTAATTGACTTTGGGACAAAGCCGGACGTATTTTTCGTCACATGACCAGACAGCTCAACGCCTTTTTCGCCGCAATATCAGACCCAACGCGCCGCGCCGTGATTGAGCAGCTGGCGGCAGGGCCTGCAACTGTGACAGCGCTACACGCGCCGCACAAGATGGCACTGCCCACCTTCATGCGGCACCTCAAGGTACTGGAGGAAACGGGCATAGTCCGCTCGATAAAAAAGGGTCGCGTGCGCACCTGCCATATCGAAGCTGCCCCGCTTATCGAAGCGCAAGGATGGCTGGAGTGGCAGCGCACGATTTGGGAAGCCCGCCTTGAGAGCCTGGAATAAAACACGATGGAATTGGGCCAATCTGATGCCTGATAAATCGTTGCTTTTCTCGCGGGAGGATTGCGGTGGCACAAGTTTTTCTTGCCAAACGCCTGCGATCCCGTTTTCATGCGTGCATCACAAGAGGCAGATGTCTACGTCGCATCGACATCACAGCACCCTCGATATGATTTGGTAAGGCGGCGGGTTTTACACGATGAACGTGACGTTTCTTCTGAACGGGGAAACTGTGCAGGTCGCGGCAGATGCAACGCGCACACTGCTCGATTGGCTGCGCGAAGATGCCGGTTTATGTGGCACCAAAGAGGGCTGCAATGAAGGTGACTGCGGGGCCTGTTCGGTCATGGTCACTGATGCCGATGGCAGCAAAGCCTTCAACGCCTGCATTCTGTTTCTGCCGCAACTGCACGGCAAGATCGTCCGAACAGTCGAAGGCATCAGCGCGCCTGACGGCACACTTCACCCGGTGCAGGACGCGATGGTGGCGCAGCATGGGTCGCAATGCGGTTTTTGCACGACGGGCTTTATTGCGTCCATGGCCGTAGCGCATCACACAGGGCGCACCGACCATGATGATGTGCTCGCGGGCAACCTGTGCCGTTGCACCGGCTATGCCCCGATTATTCGCGCGGCAAAGGCGGCGGAAGCATCGCCAAGGGCCGCTTGGTTGGATGAGGCCGCTCCGAAGGTCGAGACCCCAAATTTTGCGCCCGAAAGCCTTGATGATTTGGCGGATTGGTATGCGCAGAACCCTGACGCAACGTTGATTGCGGGGGCGACTGATGTCGGTCTTTGGGTGACCAAGCAATTGCGCGATCTGCCGAATGTCGCCTTCCTCAATCGCTGCGCTGCTCTGCGCAAGATCACAATCACCAAAGAGCATATCACTTTCGGCGCCGCTGTGACGATGACCGAAGTTTTGGATGTCTTGCGCAAACACCATCCGTCCTATGCCGAAATGGTGCGCCGTTATGGGTCAGAGCAGGTTCGCAACGCAGCAACGATCGGCGGGAATATCGCCAATGGCTCACCGATCGGGGACAACCCGCCTGCCTTGATTGCATTGGGTGCAACACTCCACCTGCGCCACGGCGCGACCACGCGTGACACTGCGCTGGAAGACTTCTTCATCGCCTATGGTAAACAAGACCGCGCAGCAGGCGAGTTGGTGACGGGCGTCACACTGCCAAAATCCGCGCCGGATCTGCGATGCTATAAGATCTCGAAACGGTTCGATCAGGATATTTCCGCGGTTTGTGGCTGCTTCAACATATCCGTGCGCGAAGGGACAATTGATCTTGCAAGGATCGCTTTTGGCGGGATGGCAGGCACGCCGCATCGCGCCTCTGCCGTCGAAGCTGCGCTGATTGGCAAGCCATGGACGCAAGAGACAATCAAGGCGGCGGCCACAAAATTCGCGGATGATTACGCCCCTATGAGCGACATGCGCGCCAGTGCTGCCTACCGACTGGAGACTGCACAAAACTTGCTGCATCGCTATTTCGCTGAACGCAGCGGAAAGGCGACCAACGTGCTGGAGGTCGCGCCATGAGTGTCGCAAAACCTCTGCCCCATGATGCGGCAAAGCTGCATGTGACAGGAGCGGCCCGCTACATCGATGATTTGCCCACGCCGGAAGGCACGCTGCATCTGGCCTTTGGCACATCCCAGATAGCCTGTGGCACCTACGGCGACCTGGACCTGTCGGAGGTTCGCGCTGCCGATGGGGTCGTCACCGTCCTGACCGCCGATGACCTGCCGTTTGAGAACGACGTCTCACCTTCGATCCACGATGAACCTCTTTTGGCGACGGGGACCGTTCACTATTTGGGGCAGCCTTTGTTTTTGGTGGTTGCCACGTCGCATTTGGCGGCGCGCAAGGCTGCACGCAAGGCAAAGGTGGCTTACGCCGAAGAAACGCCAATCCTTTCAATCGAAGATGCTTTGGCCGCAGAAAGCTTCTTTGACGATGGCCCTCGTGTCTGGACCAAAGGCGATGTTGAGGGCGCACTGGGACAGGCCGCGCACCGACTGTCGGGGCAGATCGACATGGGTGGGCAGGAACATTTCTACCTCGAAGGTCAGGCCGCGCTCGTGCTGCCGCAAGAGGGGGGCGATATGGTTGTGCATAGCTCGACCCAGCACCCGACCGAGATCCAGCACAAAGTTGCCAATGCGCTTGGCTTGCCAATGCACGCTGTGCGCTGCGAAGTGCGCCGGATGGGGGGGGGCTTTGGTGGCAAGGAAAGTCAGGGCAACGCATTGGCCGTGGGATGTGCCGTCGCTGCGCGCTTGACGGGGCGGCCCTGCAAAATGCGCTACGACCGTGACGACGATATGATGATTACCGGCAAGCGCCATGATTTTCGGATTGCCTATAGTGTCGGGTTTGATAGCGATGGCCGCGTTTCCGGCCTGGACTTCACCCAGATGACCCGCTGTGGTTGGGCGCTGGATTTATCAATCCCGGTTGCCGACCGTGCAATGCTACATGCCGACAACGCCTATCATTTGCCTGCGGTGCGGATCACCTCCTATCGGTTCAAAACCAACACCCAATCGGCAACGGCCTTTCGCGGTTTTGGTGGCCCGCAGGGTGTTCTGGGCATTGAGCGGGTGATGGATCATATCGCCGCCACCCTTGATTTGGATCCGGTGCTGGTCCGGCAGCGGAATTACTATGCCGCGATGGATGCAGGGGGGCTGTCTGCCCCCCACGCTGCGCGTCCCCCCGAGGATATTTCAGCTCAGAAGAAACCGGGAACCGGCTCACGCTATGCGGGGCCGCATTCGCCAAAATCAGAGGTGCAGACGACGCCGTATCATATGCCAGTCACGGATTTCATTTTGCATGAGATGACCGCGAGGCTGTTGGCTGACGCTGATTATGCTGGCCGCAAGGAGGCTATTGCGCGCTGGAATGCTCAGAATGATATCCTCAAGAAGGGAATGTCCTTCGTCCCTGTGAAGTTCGGCATTTCCTTTACGCTGACACACCTGAACCAAGCAGGCGCTTTGGTGCATGTTTATCAAGATGGCTCTATCCGGATGAACCATGGCGGCACGGAAATGGGTCAGGGCTTGTTTCAGAAAGTGGCCCAAGTCGCCGCAAGTCGATTTGGTGTCGATGCGGGTCATGTCAAGATCACGGCAACCGACACCGACAAAGTACCCAATACCTCCGCTACCGCTGCATCCTCTGGCACGGATCTGAATGGGATGGCTGTGGCGCAGGCTTGCGATACTATTCGTGACCGGATCGCGCTGTGTCTGAGTGAATTGCATGGCGTTGATGTCGCAGACGTCCGATTTAAGAAAGGCCAGGTGTTCGCCGGCCCTGACCAGATGAGCTTTGCGGATGCCGTGCAAATCGCCTACCTCAATCGTGTCAGCCTTTCCGCGACCGGGTTTTACAAGACGCCTGATCTGTCATGGGACCGTATTGAAGGCAAAGGAAGGCCCTTTTTCTACTTTGCCCAAGGCGTGGCGATTACAGAGGTGGTGATCGACACCTTGACCGGTGAGAACCGCATCTTGCGGACCGATGTACTGCATGATGCCGGCACTTCGCTGAACCCTGCTTTGGATATCGGCCAAATCGAGGGGGCCTATGTCCAGGGTGCCGGTTGGTTGACCACCGAAGAACTTGTCTGGGACGACAAGGGCCGGTTGCGGACCCATGCGCCCGCGACTTACAAGATTCCCGCCTGTTCGGACCGGCCCGATATCTTCAATGTCGCCCTTTGGGATCAACCCAACCCCGCGCAGACAATTTACCGTTCAAAAGCGGTTGGTGAGCCGCCGTTCATGTTGGGTATTTCGACCTTTCTGGCGTTGTCGGATGCTGTTGCCGCCGCCGGACCGCATTATCCTGACCTTCAGGCTCCGGCGACGGCACAAGAAGTTCTCCGCGCTGTCGGGCGGGCACGCGCATGAGCGCGGCGATCCGGATAACCGTCACCAAAACCGCGGGCTCTGCACCGCGTGACGCGGGCGCGCAGATGCTCGTTTGGGCGGACCGGACCGAAGGCACGATCGGCGGCGGTACGCTTGAGTGGGAAGCGATGGCAGAGGCGCGTCGGATGTTGCGCGACGGTCGGGCGACGCATCAGGCGACAATCCCGCTTGGCCCTGCTTTGGGTCAATGCTGTGGAGGGTCAGTGAGCTTGGACTGGCAGATTGCAGATACGTTGCAGTCTGCCGATGCCCAGCCACTTTGGATTTACGGCGCGGGCCATGTGGGGCGTGCGATTGTGCGTGTCATGGCGCCCCTGCCCGGATTTGACATTACCTTGATAGACACGTCGGCGGACAGGTTTCCAGATACGGATGTCACCACTTTGGTCGCCGCTGATCCGGCGCGCGTTGTCCCGCACGCGCCCCAAGATGCCCACCACCTGATCCTGACCTATAGCCATGAAATTGACCTCGCAGTATGCCATGCCGTTCTCTGCCACCGGTTTCAGAGCGTTGGCCTGATCGGTTCTGCGACGAAGTGGGTGCGTTTCAAGCGCAGGCTTGCTGCATTGGGGCATGACACTGCGCAAATCGCGCGCATTGCCTGTCCTATTGGCGATCCAAGCTTCGGCAAACACCCCTCAGAGATTGCACTTGGCGTTGCAACTGCCATGATCGCCAGACAACCGAGCCGCACCAAGGAGCGCACAGGATGACAGAGCCGCTTTTGCGCCTTTCGGGGCTGACGAAGGCCTACCCGGGGGTGGTTGCCAACAATGATGTCTCTTTCGATATCGGGACGGGTGAAGTGCACGCGCTGCTCGGTGAGAACGGTGCTGGAAAATCGACCCTGGTCAAGACGATCTATGGGCTGGTGAAGCCGGATGCAGGCACCATGACGCTTGAGGGCAAGGCGTTTCAGCCACCTGAACCGCGTGCGGCGCGCGCGGCGGGAGTGGCGATGGTGTTTCAGCATTTTTCGCTTTTTGATGCGATGAATGTCGCCGAAAATATCGCTCTGGGTATGGAAAACCCGCCCCCGCAGGCGGAAATTGCAGCCCGCGTGCGGACAGTTTCCGACCAGTACGGGTTGCCGCTTGATCCTGACCGTATCGTGGGGGAGCTGTCGGCGGGTGAACGTCAAAGGGTCGAAATCATCCGGTGCCTACTGCAAGATCCAAAACTGCTCATCATGGATGAGCCGACATCGGTACTCACCCCGCAAGAGGTGGCAATCCTGTTCGAAACCCTGCGCCAGTTGAGCCGTGAAGGAACGGCGATCCTCTATATCTCGCACAAGCTCGAAGAAATTCGCAGTCTTTGTGACAATGCGACCGTGTTGAGGCTTGGGCAGGTGGTGGGCACTTGCGATCCGCGCTCCACATCGGCCCGCGATATGGCAGAGCTTATGGTTGGTACGAAACTGCATGTCCCCGAAAAAGCGGCCCGCCCTGCGGGTGAAACCGTGCTGGAGCTCAAGGCGCTTTCAGCCCCCGCGCCGCACCGGTTCGGGACGCCATTACGCGACATCAGCGTCGCGGTGCAAATGGGCGAAGTCCTCGGGATTGGTGGTGTTGCTGGCAACGGACAGGATGAGCTGGTTGCGGCATTGTCGGGTGAAATGAAGACGGTCAAGGCGATGGTCACCTACAAGGGCGCCGAAATCGGACATCTGCCACCCAATGCAAGGCGCAAGATTGGATTGCTGACGGCACCCGAAGAACGGATGGGCCATGCCGCCGCACCCGATATGAGCCTGACGGAGAACGCTATTCTTACGGCGACCACGCGGCAGGAACTGACGTCGCGGGGTTTCTTGCATTGGCCCAAGGCGCGAGCGTTTGCACAGGGCGTGATTGAAGCATTTGATGTACGCACGCCGGGGCCGCAGAATGCGGCACGGTCCTTGTCGGGCGGAAATTTGCAAAAATTCGTCATTGGGCGCGAGATTATGCAAAACCCCGAGCTACTGGTTGTCAATCAGCCCACATGGGGCGTTGATGCCTCTGCTGCCGCGGCGATCAGGCAGGCCTTGCTGGATTTGGCCGCAAAAGGGACCGCTGTAATTGTCATCAGTCAGGATCTTGATGAACTGATGGAAATCTCGGATCGTTTTGCCGCTTTGAACGAAGGTCGCTTATCGCACCCGCGTCCTGCGGCGGGGCTCACGGTGGAAGAAATTGGTCTGCTGCTGGGTGGTGCGCATGACATGGAGGTGGCGCATGTTGATGCTTAAGGGCGCCTCCGGCGGGAGTTTTCAAGGCAAGATGATAAGCGGAGTTTGTGCATGATTATGCTTGAAAAGCGTCCGCAGCCCTCACGGGCCTGGGCCTATGTGACCCCATTATTGGCGGTTGCACTGACGATGGTGTTTGGTGGCATCCTTTTTGCCGTTTTGGGCCAAAACCCTTTTGAGACGATCCGTACGATCTTTTTGGACCCTCTGTTTTCTGAGTTTGCCTGGTTTTATCGCCCGCAGATTCTCATCAAGGGTGCACCGCTGGTTTTGATCGCGATTGGCCTGTCCTTTGGATTTCGCGCGGGCATTTGGAATATTGGCGCTGAGGGGCAGTATATCGTTGGTGCGATTTGCGGCGCTGGTGTTGGCCTCGCCTTTTATCCACTGGAGTCTTTCGTTGTCCTGCCTTTGATGATTGCCGCCGGAGCCTCTGGCGGCTTTTTGTGGGCGATGATCCCCGGTTTTCTGCGCGTCCGCTTTGGCACGAATGAGATCCTGGTGTCGCTGATGCTGGTATACGTGGCCGAGCAACTCCTTGCGTCGATGGCCTTGGGTGCGATGCGTAACCCTGATGGTATGGGGTTTCCCGGCAGCCGCAACCTGTCACAATATGATGCCGCAACAAGCTGGATCAACCAGAATGCCGGGATGCATTGGGGTGTGGTCTTTGCGTTTATCGCGGTCATCTTTGCGTATATCGCGCTGTCCCGGCATATCTTTGGCTTCAATGTCCGCCTGTCTGGTCAAAGCCCGCGTGCTGCGCGTTTTGCCGGTGTGAACCCGGGCCGTCTGGTGTTGGTTTGCATGGGTATTTCCGGCGGACTTGCTGGTCTTGCCGGGCTCTTTGAGGTGGCCGGTCCTGCGGGTCAGATCAGCATTGATTTCAATGTGGGCTACGGGTTCACTGCGATTATCGTGGCCTTTCTGGGCCGCCTGCATCCGGTCGGGATCCTATTGGCCGGTGGCCTTTTGGCGCTGACCTACATCGGGGGCGAGATCGCGCAATCCAACCTCGGGCTGCCGCTTGCCGCGATCCAGCTTTTGCAAGGGATGCTGTTGTTTTTCTTGCTCGCGGTGGACGTGTTGACGAATTATCGGCTGACTACACGAAAGGTGTCAATCTGATGAAGCAGGGCACGATCATGAACGATATCGTCGATGCAGGCTTTCGGCCAATCATTGGCTTCTTTGTTGGATTTTCCTTGGGCAATGCCATACAATTTGCGCAAGAAACCAGTGTGTTGATTGCGGTGATCTTCACGTCCGTGATCGCTTTAATCGCCCTTGGAGTCGTTTTTTTTGACCGTATGTACTGGCGCGCAAATAATGCGTTCTTTGCGAAGATCGGCTGGGACACAAAGACAAAACCGGCCCGCAAGCATGCAAAATACCGCAAACACTGGTTCGTTCGCTTTGGCTGGATTCCATGTGTTCTGTTGGGCGCTGTCTCGGCCTTTGTTCTGCCCGAGGAGATAATTGCATGGCTCTGACACCCCACAAAGAGGCACCGTGATGGATCTTTCGTCAATCAATCCAATCCTCTTGTTGGCCTCGCTGATGGTCGCAGCCACCCCGATTTTATTGGCCGCAATCGGAGAACTCGTCGTTGAGCGCGCGGGTGTGCTGAACCTCGGCGTCGAGGGCATGATGATAACGGGTGCCGTTTGCGGTTTTGTCGTCGCGGTCGCCACGGATTCACCCTTGCTGGGGTTCATCGGAGCTGCGATTGGTGGCGCATTATTATCGCTCGTTTTTGGGTTTCTGACCCAGACCCTGCTGTCAAATCAGGTGGCAACCGGTTTGGCATTAACCCTTTTCGGACTGGGGCTTTCTGCGTTGATGGGCCAAGGCTACATCGGGATCAAAGCACCCAGCTTTCCTGATTGGGATATTCCGCTACTAGGTGACATTCCGATCATCGGCCCGATCGTGTTCCAACATGACCCGATGGTCTATGTCGGGCTATTCATTGTTGCGGCGGTCTGGGCTTTTCTGAAATATTCGCGCGCAGGTCTTATCCTGCGGGCCGTCGGTGAAAACCATGAGGCGGCCCATGCGTTGGGCTACCACGTCATTCGCGTTCGTCTGTTGGCGATCATGTTTGGCGGTGCCTGCGCAGGTCTGGGCGGTGCGTATCTGAGCCTTGTACGCGTGCCGCAATGGACCGAAGGCATGACCGCAGGCGCAGGCTGGATTGCGCTGGCGATTGTTGTCTTTGCGAGCTGGCGTCCGGGCCGGCTTTTACTCGGTGCCTATTTGTTTGGCGGGGTGACTGTTTTGCAGCTAAACCTGCAAGCAGCTGGTGCCGCCATCGCGGTCGAGTATCTTTCTATGGCCCCCTATCTGGCAACCATCGCCGTTCTGGTTATTATGCGGGCGGGACGGGCGCCGGGATCACTGGGCCAATCATTCCATGCCTCACGCTAGAGGCGCTACGCAAGACCACCAAGGGGAAACACATGAACATCAAATCAATTCTAACAGGGGCGACATTCGCGCTAGGCATGGCCGGCGGGGCTGTTGCGGAAGGCCACGATCCGCTCACTGTCGGCTTTGTCTACGTCGGGCCAATCGGCGACGGCGGCTGGACCTACGAGCATAACAAAGGCCGCCTGGCCGTTGAAGAAGCGCTGGGTGATGCGGTTGAAACCGTTTACGTCGAAAGCGTCCCCGAAGGCCCTGACGCAGAGCGCGTCATGACACAGATGGCACTGCAAGGTGCTGACCTGATTTTCACCACGTCTTTTGGCTACATGGACCAGACAATCGCAGTGGCTGAGCGTTTTCCTGATGTGAAATTTGAACACGCCACCGGCTACAAGCGTGCCGATAACGTCTCGACTTACTCTGCGCGTTTCTATGAAGGTCGTGCGGTTCAAGGCCACATAGCTGGCCAAATGACCGAAAGTAATGTGATCGGCTATATCGCGTCCTTCCCGATCCCGGAGGTTATCCGTGGTATCAACTCTGCCTTTATCCATGCACGCGAAGTCAATCCCGACGTCGAATTCAAGATCGTCTGGGCCTACACATGGTTTGATCCCGCAAAAGAAGCTGAAGCCGCAACCGTTCTGATCGAGCAAGGCGCCGACGTGATCTTGCAACACACTGATTCGACAGCACCGCAGGCCGCCGCGCAGGCCGCAGGCAATGTTGTGACATTTGGTCAGGCCTCCGACATGGCAGAATTCGGTCCATTCCCGCGTGTTTCCTCGATCATTGACGACTGGGCGCCATATTATATCGCGCGCACCCAAGCCGTCATTGACGGCACATGGGAGAGCACCGACACATGGGATGGCATTGGCCCGGGCATGGTCGCTATTGGTGAGATCTCTGACGCGGTTCCAGCCGACGTCAAGGCCTCTGCCGAGGACCTGATCGAGCGCCTGCGCACGGGTGAATACCATGCGTTTACTGGCCCGATAAACCGTCAGGACGGGTCTGTGTGGCTGGCTGCCGGTGAAACGGCTGACGATGGAACGCTGGCGGGGATGAATTTCTACGTCGAAGGCATCGAGGCTGAAATTCCGCAATAAGCCGGGTTAGAAGACAAAAATGAGAGGCCTCGCAAATTGCGGGGCCTTTTTTGTGGCAAGGCGCTGTGCATAATCTGGCGCGCTCTATCCACCGGGAATGTGCGCATCGCTGAAATCTGAGCGTTGGACGCATCGGGCAATTTCGGCTAGGGTTTTGTTTACGTTATCGCGGTACGTGTTTTGTGCCGTTGTTTTTAAGAGTGCGGCAAGTGGGGCTTTCTTCCGCTCTTGTCTGGATTGTTAACCGTCAGGGCATCTGCACCCTGCCGCCCGGGGGAAGATTTTTCATGATCCGTTTCGTTGGGGCCCTTTGGGTCGAAGTATTCACCTATGCTCGTATGATCTGTGCAGCAACGGTCGTCGCATTCGGCCTGCCGGCATTTGCGCAGTCCTCTGCTTCATTTGAAAATGGAACGATCACTCTCGCGCTTGCGCGGTATGCGGAGGACGCGGATACAAGCCAGCGGATCGACCTATCTGGCAAGCTGCGGATGCTGAGCCAACGCGTCGTGGCGGAGGCATGTTTTGTGCAGGCTGGCATCGCAACCCAAGATACTATTCCCGCTCTGAAGGCGACGATCTTTCAGGTGAGTGCCATTTTACATGCGTTGGAATTTGGAAACACAAGCATGGGTGTTTTCGGCGCTGAAGACCGTCGCAAGACGCTTGCAGGGATCGCGCAGTTCAACGGTCTCTGGGCGTCGATGCAGTCCAAGGCGTTGACCATCGCGCAAGGTGACGGCACTGCTGACGATGTTGCCAAGCTGAACGCGCAAGGCACGGAACTGTTGCGCGCCGCTTATATGCTGGTGACAACCATCACGACGCAATACGCCAATCCCGCAGAAATGCGGCAGGCTGACGCAATGGTCATTGATCTCGCCAGACGCCAGCAGTTGTTGACCCAAACGATGTCAAGAGACGTATGTCTGACTGTTGCAGGCATTGAAACTGAAGACGCTCTTGATACGCTGACCACGGCGCGCGCAGCATTCAATAGCTCACTTGGAGCGTTGTCCGCGGGGATGCCAAGCCTCGGCATTCAGGCCCCGCCGACAAGCAAAATTGACGCCAGCCTGTCAAATTTGCGGGCCATCTGGTTTGACATGCGGCAACCTATCGATGCGCAATTGTCCGGTGCCTCGCTCAATCAAGCCCAGTTGTCCGCTGTCTTCTACGGAGCGAGTGATCTGACCCGCCGAATGAATAGCGTCGTTGCGCTCTACGCTGCGGCGTCGCGATTTCAATCTTAGGCCAAGCGTCGCAATTTCATCTGGGAAATTCCTGCTCGCTCCGCCACATTCGGAGCGGGAGGCGATGAAATGACAGATACACTTGCTCTGATGGGCGTCAAAGGCGGGCCTGCGATCCGCCCGGGTTCGAATATGCCGATTTCGATGCTCTTGCGCATGGCGGGCAAAACCATCTTGATCGATGCAGGGCTTGGCGTCACACGCGGGATCTGCGACCAGGGCACAGCCCTCAGCCAGATCGACCTGATTGTCATCACCCATCTGCATTCCGACCATTATCTTGAGCTTGGGCCTTTTTTTCATACTGCTTGGACGGCAGGCCTGAACCGGTCGATCCCTGTCATTGGTCCTGCTGGTCTCGCTGACTATTGGCATGGATTCCAGCAAAGCATGTCCTTCGATATAGATCTTCGGATGCGCGATGAGGGCCGCTGCGACTTTGATAGCCTCGCTCAGATTGAAGTGATCGGCGAGAAGCACAGCACTGGCGGCATTCATCTGCAAACAATGCGCAACACACATCCGCCGATCATTGACAGTTTCGCATTGCGGTTTGATAGTGCTGATCGCAGCGTCGTGCTCTCTGGTGATACGGCCTATATGCCCGAAATGGCCAACTTTGCGCGCGGCGCGGACCTTCTGGTGCATGAGGCCATGCTGCGCGACGGGGTTGACGCCCTTTGCGCGCGAATGACCAACGGAGATGACCGTTTGCGGACACATATCCTGCGCAGCCATACGGATGCCGCCGATGTGGGACGGATCGCGCGGGATGCGGGCGTTAAACGGCTTGCCCTCAATCATTTCGTTCCTGACGGCGATCCTGACTTTGGTGACACGCAATGGGAAGCCGCCGTGCGTAAACACTGGGATGGCCCGCTTTTCTTGGGCAAAGACGGCATGGTCATCACACTTTAACACCGCACACCGATTGCCCCGGCCCCATCGCATCGCTATCTAAGGCAAAACTTCATTCCAAGCGGAGCGTCCGACAATGGCAGCCAATCAATTCGTCTATTTCATGGACGGCGTGTCCAAAACCTACCCGGGCGGCAAAAAGGTGTTTGAAAACATCCGCCTGAACTTCCTGCCAGGCGTCAAGATCGGCGTTGTCGGTGTGAACGGCACAGGTAAATCGACCTTGATGCGGATCATGGCTGGACAAGACAAGGATTTCACAGGAGAGGCATGGGCGGCCGAAGGCGCGCGCGTTGGCTACTTGCCACAGGAGCCGGAACTGGACGCGAATCTGACAGTGCGTGAAAACGTCATGCTGGGCGTGGCCGACAAGAAGGCCATTCTGGACCGCTACAACGAAGTGGCAATGAATTATTCCGAAGAAACCGCCGATGAGATGGCAGAACTGCAAGACCAGATCGACAGCCAGAACCTGTGGGATCTGGACGCGCAAATCGACATCTCGATGGAGGCGTTGCGCTGCCCGCCTGATGATGCGGATGTGACAACACTATCGGGTGGTGAAAAGCGCCGGGTGGCGCTGTGCCAACTTTTGCTGGACGCACCTGATATGCTGCTCTTGGACGAGCCCACAAACCACCTTGATGCGGAAACCATCGCGTGGTTGCAGCAGCACCTGATCGACTACAGGGGCACGATCCTTATCGTCACCCACGACCGCTACTTCCTTGATGCGATCACAGGCTGGATTTTGGAACTCGACCGTGGTTCGGGCATCCCGCATGAGGGCAACTATTCCAGTTGGCTGGAAGCGAAAGCCAAGCGGTTGGAGCGCGAGGCGAAGGATGACAAGTCCAAGCAGCGTACCCTCCAGCGGGAATTGGAATGGATGCAGCAGGGCGCAAAGGCACGTCAAGCCAAGTCGAAAGCACGGATCGCGGCCTATAATGAGATGGCCAACCAGTCCGAGCGCGAAAAGATGGGACGCGCCCAGATCATCATCCCCAATGGCCCTCGGCTTGGCTCAAAGGTGATCGAGGTTGACGGGCTGAAAAAAGCGATGGGCGACAAGCTTTTGATTGAGAACCTGTCTTTTGATCTGCCTCCCGGCGGTATCGTCGGTGTCATCGGACCCAACGGTGCAGGTAAATCCACGCTCTTTTCGATGCTCACAGGGCAAGCTGAACCGGATCAAGGATCAGTCACGTTCGGCGAGACGGTCAAACTCTCCTACGTAGACCAATCGCGCGACGCGCTGAACGCCGACACAACCGTTTGGGAAGAAATCAGTGGCGGGGCGGAGATCATCGAATTGGGCGATGCGTCGATGAATTCACGCGCCTACTGCTCTGCGTTCAATTTCAAAGGGGGTGACCAGCAAAAGAAGGTCGGCTTGCTTTCGGGTGGTGAACGCAACCGCGTGCATATGGCAAAACTGCTAAAATCTGGCGGCAACGTTCTGTTGCTCGACGAGCCGACAAACGACCTCGATGTGGAAACATTGCGGGCTCTCGAGGACGCCTTGGTCAGCTTTGCAGGCTGTGCTGTGGTCATCAGCCACGACCGCTTTTTTCTGGACCGGATTTGCACCCATATCCTAGCCTTCGAAGGTGACGCCCATGTCGAATGGTTCCAAGGCGGCTTTACCGACTATGAAGAAGACAAGAAGGCCCGCCTTGGTGCAGATGCGCTTGAACCGAAGCGGATGAAGCACAAGAAATTCGTCCGCTAGACGAAAAAGCGCTGCGCAACCGGAGTTACGCAGCACAGTTCTTGGGAAAATAATTAGCCGCTAGGATACGCGCGCGCCCTGCTTGGGGCGCGCACGGCGCATCGGGGATTTCAATGACGGTTTCGCAGGCAATACGATATCAGCATTATGGAGTGCATCGCACAATTCGCGATGTGCACTTTCAACATCGGTCAGCGTTCCATGGATCAGTATGATTGGCATCAACTTCCCTTTGATTCGCGCACAAAGTGCCGCATCCTTGCTGGCCGCACCCGGGCGCCGGATGAAGATGCCCTGAATGTTGGACTTGGCGTAATATGTGACAATGCGCGCATGTCCTTTGGCGTTGATCTTGCACGTCCAGAACTGCTGCTTCACGCGATCGAATCCAGCTTGTGGACGCGTGCCACGGGTCGCATAGATGTAAAGCAAGATCGCCAGCGTGGCCATGACGGCTGACAAGCTGATCCCGGAGTAATTCCTGACGAATTGAATTTCCGGCCTGATGAAAAGCAGGAATGAACCCAAAAACACAATCCCGACGACAATGCAGAGCGCTGTCTCAACAAAGAGCCGAAGCGCCTCTTCATTGCTGCGCTCCTCAATAATGAATTTTCCGCCGACTTTGCGGATCTCGAGTGAGCCTTCAGTATCTCTTGCAGTGGAATAAACTTTAGATGTCATCGGCTTCTCCGGATGTCTAGATTATCGCGATATTAGCGCGGCAATTGGGACGATGATTTGTCTGATGTGAGCACAAGCTGAGGTCAAATTATGGCGAAACTGACATAATTCAAAGACGGATTGGCCGAGCGCGCATCGAGCCCATGCCAAGCGCCATCCATCAGCAATGAAAAAAATAGCAATTGCCTTTTATAAATTGCTCGTGGGGGTCTGAAAACATGTCCTATGGCGGTCACACTTCCGCCATGAGCAAAACTATCGCTTGCAATGTTCGGTTGCAGCCCCCACATGTGCCTCGCAGACGTTACCATCTCGACCCGCTGTTCACCTTCCCGGCTACAGTCTTTCGATTATGCACTGACGAAGCCAAGCTGCCACAATTTCGTGGGCAGTAAGACAATATAAGGATGAACACGATGGCTACTGGCACCGTGAAATGGTTTAACACAACAAAAGGCTTCGGCTTTATCGCGCCCGATGGCGGCTCAAAGGATATCTTTGTGCACATCTCTGCGGTTGAGCGTTCCGGCCTGACCGGTCTTCAAGACGACCAAAAAGTGACATTTGATGTGGAAGCAGGTCGTGATGGCCGCGAAAGCGCCGTGAACCTGTCACTTTCATAAGCAAAACGTCTGCGGCGGCGCCCACCTATCGGGCACTGCCGTGGACATCTTCGGCAGATTGCCGCACCGCTGCTTTATCTTGATTTTTGGGTGGATTTGTGTCAGAATGCCGCGGCAACGTTGACCTATCGACCACTGTTTCTTTCCGGCTCAGTCTTCCGATCACGTTCTACCGAGCCAATCCGCTGCACTTCCGCGAGCGGACCAACTAAAGGAATAGAGACATGGCTTCAGGCACTGTCAAAGGGTTTAACGCCACCAAAGGTTTCGGATTTATCGCACCCGATGGCGGCTCAAACGATGTATTTGTTCATATCTCAGCAGTTGAGCGTTCAGGCCTTACTGGCCTCAAGGACGACCAAAAACTGACTTTCGACGTTGAAGCAGGCCGTGACGGCCGCGAAAGCGCCGTAAATCTGGTTCTTGCTGACTGACCGCATTACCGACCAGTTTCAGAAACGGGCGTCCGATTTGGGCGCCCGTTTTTTATTCGGCATTTGAAATCAACTCAAGAACGGCTGGCCCCATAGCGGCAACAATCACAGAGACACCTTGCGTATTGGGGTGGATCCCATCGGCCTGCAGGAATTCCGACATGCCGTCTTGCATTCCTGACGCAGCGCGCAAACCAGCCGCAAAATCGGGATAGAGCGGCACATCGTATTTCGTCGCCAGATCAACATACATCGCCTCAAATTCCCGCTTGTAGTCCAGTCCATAATTGGCGCCAACGGAAAGCCCCACCAGCAACATCTCAACCCCGGCATCGCGGCCCGCAGCGAGAATACCATCAAGATTGGCGCGGCTCACCGCCGGATCCAGCCCGCGCAAGAAGTCATTGCCACCAAGGGCCACGATCATTGCGTCCACCTCTGGCGTCAAGGTCCAGGCGGCACGACTAAGGCCACCCGCCGTGGTATCACCGGACACACCTGCGTTCATAACTGCGGCATCGGCCCCTTGCGCCAGCAGCCATGCCTCCAGCTGCGGCACAAACCCGTCTTGCTGGGACAACCCGTAGCCGGCCGTCAAACTGTCACCCAAGGCCGCAATAGTCACAGTTTCGGCATGAGCAGCGCTCGCCGTCATCAAAACAACGGCTGCCAGCTTGTTGATGCGCGAAACAGCCCCATATCGAAAGGAACGTATCCGATCAGAGGCCGCCCCAATGTCCGATCCTGTCCTTTCCATCGCAAACGCCCAGCTTTCGCTGGAAGGCAACGCCGGACGCGTGGATATCCTGCATGACATCTCTCTTGATGTCGTTGCGGGCGAAACATTGGGATTGGTCGGGCCAAGCGGGTCTGGCAAATCATCGCTCCTTATGGTGATGGGCGGGCTGGAACAGGCAACCGGCGGCAGTGTCATAGCGCTAGGCCAGGACCTGACGGAGATGAACGAAGACCAGCTTGCCCTCTTTCGTAGAGACAATATGGGGGTGGTATTCCAATCTTTCCACCTGATCCCGACAATGACCGCGCTTGAAAACGTCGCAACGCCGTTGGAACTGGCTGGTGCAAGGGATGCCTTTGACCGGGCAGAGGCCGAATTGAAAGCCGTTGGTCTTGCTGACCGGATCGATCATTATCCAAGTCAGTTGTCGGGTGGCGAACAGCAGCGTGTGGCACTTGCCCGCGCCTCCGCGCCGCGCCCGCGTCTCCTCCTGGCCGATGAACCGACCGGCAATCTGGATGAAACCAACGGCAAGGCGATTGTTGATCTGCTCTTTGACTTGCGTGATAGGCATGGCGCGACGCTTATCATGGTGACGCATTCCAATGAGCTAGCCGCGCGCTGTGATCGTGTGGTCCGTCTGCGCGACGGGCGTATTGACGCCCCGCTGTCAAAGGCCGCCGAATGAGTCTCCGGATCGCATCACGCTTTGCTGCGCGCGAACTGCGTGGTGGCTTGCGTGGGTTTCGCGTTTTTCTCGCCTGTCTGGCTTTGGGCGTGGCCGCGATTGCGGCGGTCGGCACCGTGCGCGCCGGGATCGAGGCGGGATTAACCCGCGACGGCGCTGCACTTCTTGGCGGCGATGCTGAAGTTGAATTCACCTACCGCTTCGCCCGTGAAGATGAGCTGGCGTTTCTCAACGATATCGCGGACGACGTATCGGAAACCGTTGATTTCCGCTCCATGGCCGTTGTGGATCGTGGGGGAACGTCCGAACGCGGGCTAACCCAACTTCGCGCCGTCGATGACCTTTATCCGCTGATTGGCACAGTTCAGCTTGACCCGAATATGCCGCTGTCGGTGGCCCTTGCCGACAAGGGCGGGGTTATGGAACGGGTGCTTGTGGATCGCTTGGGTCTTGCGCCGGGGGACACATTCCGGCTTGGTGAACAGGCCTTCACCCTGCGCGCTATTTTGGACAGATACCCCGATAATGCGGCAGCCGGATTTGGGCTTGGGCCGCGCACAATTGTGTTGACCGAAGATCTCGGGAACTCTGGTCTCTTGATGGAAGGGACTTTGTTTTCAACGCAATACCGGCTTGATTTGCCGCCCGGATCGGACCTTGATGCCTTGCGTGATACTGCCGAAAGCCAATTCAGCAACAGCGGCCTGAGATGGCGCGACAGCCGTCGGGGTGCCGGTGGTACGGCGCAATTTGTCGATCGGATCGGTGCCTTTCTCATTCTTGTGGGGCTATCAGGGCTCGCGGTTGGCGGTGTCGGCGTTTCGGCGGCGGTGCGGGCTTATCTGGCAGGCAAGACAGGCGTCATCGCCACTTTGAAAACGCTGGGGGCAACGCGGGCCACGATCTTTCAGACCTATTTCATCCAGGTCGGTGTCTTGTCGATCATCGGAGTCATCCTCGGCCTAGTTCTCGGGGCGGGTCTGCCCGTGATCTTTGCACCTTTGATGGAGGCGCGCTTGCCGGTCCCCGCAATCTTTACAATCTATCCCGCTCCGCTGATGGAGGCCGCAATCTATGGTTTGCTCGCAGCATTGGTATTCACGCTGTGGCCGCTGGCAAAGACCGAAGACATTCGCGCCGCCACACTGTTCAGGGATGCGTTTTCGGCATCGGCGGTGTTGCCCCCGCTGAGATACCTGAGCGCTATCGTGGCATTGCTGGCCATGTTGATCGTCGCGGCAAGCTGGTTTTCGAACACGCTTTTTCTGACACTCTGGACGGCTGGCGGGATCGCAGGCGCTTTGGCGATACTGATGCTGGCGGCACTCCTGATCCGTTGGATTGCGCGACGTCTGCGCACGTCCGCCCGTGGCCGCCCTGCCCTGCGTCTGGCGCTCGGCGCCATCGGCGCGCGCGGCGGAGAGGCCACATCCGTCGTCCTCTCGCTTGGCCTTGGACTTACTGTTCTGGCCACGGTGGGGCAAATCGACGGAAACCTGCGCCAGGCATTCGCCAATGACCTGCCGGAAGTGGCACCCAGCTATTTCTTTGTCGATATCCAGCCCGACCAGATCGCGGGTTTTCAAGAACGCCTCGATGCTGATTCCGCCGTGAGCCGCGTGGAGGCCGCGCCGATGCTGCGCGGCATCATCACCCGGATCAACGGGCGGCCCGCTGATGAGGTCGCGGCAGGGCATTGGGTCGTGCATGGGGACCGCGGGATCACCTATTCTGACGCGCAGCCGGAGGGCACGGACGTCACCGCAGGCGCATGGTGGCCGGAGGGTTACACCGGGCCACCACAGATCAGCTTTGCCGCAGAAGAAGCCGCCGAGATGGGATTGAACCTTGGCGACACCCTGACCGTCAACGTATTGGGCCGCGATATCACCGGAGAGGTGACCAGCTTCCGCAATGTCAGTTGGGAGGATGCTGGCATTGGTTTTGTTCTGGCGATGAACGAGAGCGCCCTTGCTGGCGCACCCCATAGCTGGATTTCGACGGTCTACGCCAAAGAAGAAGCTGAGGCCGCGATCCTGCGCGATCTGGCGACAGCCTACCCCAATATCACGGCGATCCGGATCAGGGATGCGATCGATCAGGTGATTGAGCTGGTCGGCGGCATATCTGCAGCGACCCGTTATGGCGCATTGATTACTCTGGTAACCGGTTTCCTTGTCCTGATCGGTGCGGCGGCGGCGGGCGAGCGCGCGCGCACCTTTGAATCGGCCGTTCTGAAAACCCTTGGCGCACAGCGGAGCCGTATTATCCTAAGCTTCACCCTGCGGGCGGCGATGTTGGGCTTTGCCGCAGGTACCGTCGCATTGGGTGCGGGCATCCTGGGGGGTTGGGCTGTGTCGACTTTCATCATGGACACCGACTATACGGTGATCTGGAGCAACGCGCTGCTTATTATCGGTGGCGGTATCTTGGCGTCGACCGCTGCCGGGCTGGCTTTCGCGTGGCGTCCGTTGGCCGCCAAGCCCGCGCAGGTGCTGAGGGCGCGTGAGTGAGCAATCTGGCGTTTTTTGGCTATGGCAGCCTGGTGAATTGCGCCACGCACGACTACGTTGCGCCGCGTCCTGCAAAGCTACAGGGCTGGCGGCGCGTCTGGCGCGGCACGCATTTGCGCAAGGTGGCCTATCTGTCTGTGGAACCGGACGACAATTGCACTTTGCTAGGTTTGGTCGCGCAGGTGAATGCCAATGATTGGTCTGCGCTTGACGCGCGCGAGGCAGCCTACCATCGCCATGACGTGTCCCACCTTATCAGCTACCGCGGGGGCCCGTTGAACACGGCTGTCTATCAGGTCGAACCGCACCACATCGCAAACGCGGACGGCCACCCAATCTTGCTCAGCTATCTTGATGTGGTCGTGCAGGGGTATCTTCGCGCGTTTGGCGAGGCTGGTGTCTCTCATTTCTTTGAGACGACGACAGGTTGGGATGCCCCTATTCTCAATGATCGCGCGGAGCCTGTTTATCCGCGCCACCAAAAGTTGACAACCGCTGAAACCGCTCTGGTTGATGCGCAATTAGCGGCGGTGGTGCAGTAAGCTAAAGAGGCGCGCCTGACGGGCGAAAGGATCCACACTTTCGGCTTGCGCCGTTTGTTTCGCAATCACACGCAACGCCAGGATCACAGCGATCACGGCAAAGACAGCACCGCCCACATATTGGCCAATCAAAACACCCGGCGCGCCGAACCACGCGGCCCCGACCAGGACAAACGGGATGGTCCCCAATGTGTGCCGCCCCCAGTTTACAATCGTTGAATAGAACGGATGCCCAAGGTTGTTGAATGCGGCATTGGCAACGAAAATCACTCCGTTGAAGAAGAACATCAACGACAGCGGGCCTGCGAAAAGGAAAACGATGGTGAGTGCCACGCCGTTCTCAAGCTGGAAAAGATATTGGATGCCCGGGCGCGCCACGAAGAACAGACCCGAGACGACAACGACCACCAATGCGGTGAATAAAAGACCTTCCCGGAAGGCCGCGCCCACGCGTTCATTCAGGCCCGCACCTGCGTTTTGGCCAATGATGGGCCCAATCGCGCCGGACAGTGCAAAGATGATGCCGAATCCGACCGGCGTCATCCGGGCCACAATCGCCATCCCAGCAACGGCCTCTTCCCCAAATTCCGCCATGGCGCGGGTGACATAGGCCTGCCCAATCGGCGTTGCCAATTGGGTCAGGATAGCGGGAAAGGCAATCGCCAAAATCGGGCGGATATCAATCGTCAAACTGCTTGCGGTCGGTTTGTCGAAACCACGGTAGTGCCGGATCAGCGGTAAAAGAGCCGTAATCGCAATTACGACCCGCGCGCAGACACTGGCGAGTGCGGCACCGGTGAGTTCCAGATCAAGCCCGAAAATCAGGATTGGGTCCAGGACCGCATTCACCAAGCCACCCCAGATCGTGGCCATCATTGCACGTCGCGCATCGCCATGCGCGCGCAAGATGGCGCCGCCAATCATGCCAATCATAAGGAATGGCAATGGCGGGACGATGATCTGCAGGTAATGAACCGCAAGCTCGAGCGTCGCGCCGGTGGCGCCCAAAAGGCCGACGAGAAACGCCAGATTGAACCAGACAATTGCCGCGAAGAGTGCGCCAAAAATCACGCCATAGATCAAAGCATTTGTGGCACGCCTGCGCGCCTCTTCAGGTGCGCCCGCACCCAATGCACGCGCCACGAGTGCACCCGCAGCGATTGCCATGCCGATTCCGAAAGACGTTGTAAAAAACAGAATTGCACCCGCATAGCCGACAGCCGCTGCTAGCTCGGCCTTACCCAGCATCGAGATGAAAATCATATCGACAAAATCGACCAAAAAGACAGCCATCAGGCCAATCGATGCGGTGAAGGACATCACAGAGATGTGGCGGAACAAACTGCCTTTGGTAAAGACTGCGGGGGGTGGGCTGGACTTTTCGTCGCTCATGAATGCACTGCCTTTGCGGGGTCGTCGGCCCCTAAAAGCGCAGCACAATCAGCCAATGACAAGTCTTTTCGTGCCTAGAGCGTGGGGCGCTTCTGCAGCAACGGCATCACATCGGCCATTTCCGGGCCGCGTTCGCGCCCCGTCACAGCTTTGCGCAGCGGCATAAACAAGCCTTTGCCCTTGCGGCCTGTTGCCTCTTTGACAGCCGTCGTCCAGCTGCTCCAAGTGTTGGCGTCATAGGGCAATGGAGGCAGCATATCAAAGGCTTGCGCCACAAATTCGCGGTCCTCATCGGCGACCAGTGGCGATGCGCCATTACGAAAGAGAGCCCACCAAACCGCAACTTCATCCAGCTTGCTGATGTTATCGCGCACGACCTGCCAAAATGGGTTTGCCAAAGCATCAGGCACACCTGCCGACGTCAAGACATCGGCCACATCGCTTGCATCCAGTGTCGCCAGATGCCGCGCGGTGAGCGGGACAAGATCATTTGCGTCAAATTTTGTCGGGGCAGAGCCGAACTTGGATAAATCGAAACCCGCCACGACCTCATCGATATTGGCGCGCAATTCGACCGGATCAGATGACCCAAGGCGGGCCATCAACGACAGGATCGCTTCTGGCGCAATGCCATTCTTGCGCAGGTCACGCAAAGCCAATGTGCCAAGGCGCTTTGAGAGCGCCTCGCCTTGAGGTCCGGTCAACAGTGAATGGTGCGCAAAACGCGGAACGGTGCCGCCCAGCGCCTCGATCATCTGGATTTGCGTTGCGGTATTGGTGACGTGATCGGAGCCCCGGACCACATCCGTGATCCCCATTTCCGTGTCATCCACAACAGAGGCCAGCGTGTATAAGATCTGCCCGTCATTCTTGAACAAAACCGGGTCACTGACCGAGGCCGCGTCGATTGAGATGTCGCCGATGATCCCATCCGCCCACTCGATACGTTTATGGGCAAGCTTGAAGCGCCAGTGCGAACCGCGTTCGGCCCGCAGCGCGTCTTTTTCGCCGTCGGCAAGCGCGAGTGCCGCCCGGTCATAGACCGGCGGCTTGCCCATGTTCAGTTGCTTTTTGCGCTTGAGATCAAGCTCTGTGGGGGTTTCGAAGCATTCGTATAGCAGCCGCATGTCGATCAGCTTTTGCTTGGCGGCCAGATAGTTCTCCATCCGCGCAGACTGGTGTTCAACCCTGTCCCACGTAAAGCCCAGCCAAGTCAGGTCTTCTTTGACGCCCGCGATGTATTCGTCTTTGGACCGCTCAGCATCTGTATCATCGATCCGCAAGATGAATTGGCCGCCGTTCTGCCGGGCGATGGCATAGTTAAAGAGTGCGGCGCGCAGGTTGCCGATATGCAGCCAACCGGTTGGTGAAGGGGCGAATCTCGTGGTGGTCATGTCGGATCTCCTGTTGCGGAGCTTTGAGCATGACGCGCGCGAGATGTCCAGTTAGGGGCGCTGCCCCTCAGGCCGGATTGCATCCGCCCTTCACCCCGAAGTCTTTTCCGGATTAAGAAATCAGGAGGGCTGAACCGGCATTTGCGCGAAATGTCGCGCAGCCCGGCGCGGATCAGTTCCGATAATACGACGATATCGATATCGGCGAGCTTGTTGATGTAGAGGCAGGACTTGCCGATCCTGTGTTTGCCCAGTCGCCCCAAAACCCCAGTGAAGTCCGCGTAGCCGGGCATGATGTAGACCGACAGGTTGGTTTTGCGCGGGCTGAACCCTGTGGCCAGCAAATCGCCCGCGCGCCCGCTGTCATATGTGTCGTGCTAGCTGCCTTAGCCGCAGAATAGCCGAATGCAAGCGCATTCGCCAAACATCGCTGTCAGCTGTTGTCCCGCCACTTGTTAACAATCGGGTAGCGTCGATCCAGCCAGAAGGCCCGGTCCGACAATCGTGGTCCCGGCGCAGATTGGAAGCGCTTGTATTCGCTTGTGTAGATCAGATGCTCCACCCGTTTGACGGTTACCTTGTCATAGCCCGCTGCAACACAGTCGGCGACGGAGGCTTCCTGATCGACCAGCATCAACAGGATCCCATCCAGAATGTCGTAGGGCGGCAGGCTGTCTTCGTCTTTTTGGTCTGGCCGCAGTTCCGCCGAAGGTGGTTTATCGATGATCGCAGTCGGGATAACTTCGCCCTCCGGGCCTTTCATCCACGGCCTGTGGTTGGCGTTGCGCCAGCGGCAGGCCTCAAAGACGCGGGTCTTATACATGTCCTTGATCGGATTGTAGCCGCCCGCCATATCGCCGTAAATCGTCGCATAGCCCACCGCCACTTCGGACTTATTGCCTGTCGTGAGCAGCATTTCATCAAATTTGTTCGACTGTGCCATCAGCAAGAGGCCACGAATGCGCGACTGGATGTTTTCCTCCGTGAGGTCTTCGGCCAAGCCGTCGAACAGAGGTGCCAGAGCGTCTGTCACCGCAGCACGGGGCCCCGCGATGCTGACGGTATCGTATTTGCACCCCAAGGCGTTTGCCGCCGCCGCCGCATCATCCAGCGAAGCTTGTGATGTGTACTCTGATGGCAGCATCACACACCGCACGTTTTGCGCACCCAGCGCGTCGGTCGCGATCGCTGCAACAATGGCGCTGTCGATCCCGCCTGAAAGCCCCAGCAAGACTTTGCCAAATCCGGTCTTGCGCATGTAGTCGCGCAGCGCTTCGACCATCACGCGGTAGTCTTGTTCCAGCATGTCAGGCAGCACAGCCCTTTCGCCGTCACGCGCCACCCAATGACCATCGATCAAATCAAAATCCACATGGGCGATCGTCGCATCCATCACTGGCAACTGCAGCGCCAGTTTTCCCCCGCGATTGAGTACAAATGACCCGCCGTCGAACATTTGATCGTCCTGCGCACCAACCATGTTGAGATAAACCAGCGGTACGTCGTTTTCGATCACCCGCGCCACCATGTTGTTCATCCGGATCGGGAACTTGTCACGAAAATACGGCGAGCCATTCGGGATCACCAAGATCTCCGCACCACTTTCGACCATGGCCTCGCTGACGTCGGGATACCACGCGTCTTCGCAGATCGGATTACCGATGCGCGCGCCGTTGTTGAGCGCATAAGGTCCCGCGATATCGGCGCTTTTGAACAGGCGGACCTCATCGAAAACGTTGAAGTTGGGAAGGAAGTGTTTGCGTGCGCAATTGATAATTTTTCCCGATTGAAGCGTGAAATAGGCGTTATATAGACGTTCTTCTTCCACAAATGGCCCGCCGATGGAGAGGGCTGGCCCATCCGCGCAATCTTTTGCAAGCGCATGTAAATTGCCCATTGCATCGGCAATGAACGCAGGTTTGGCGATCAGGTCCTGCGGTTGATAGCCGACCAAGAACATTTCCGGCAGGACAACCAGATCAGCTCCGGCCGCTTTGCCCTGCTCCCAGGCGTCTCTTGCTTGTGCCGCATTGCCGGAAATGTCGCCAACAGTCGGGTTCAGCTGCGCTATCGTCAGTCTAAAAGTCTTTGTCATAGTTTTGTCCCAATGCCCTGCAAAGCATGTAGCAGAATGGTGCGCGGGGGAAAGCGGCTAGCGCATGTTGATCTTGAACATTGTCACAGGGGGCAAGTTTTCCTAGTCTGCACAAGGGATGAAATATCGGAGAACCTGATGCGGAAGTTTGGATTTACGAAAAACGTGGTAGCGGTCATGCTGGCGACAGGTCTGGCGACGACTGCACCTGCGCAAGAGGTTCAAACAAAACAATATGATGACGGTGGCATCTACGAGGGTACATTCCTTGATGGCAAGCAACATGGCACCGGCACTTACCGCCTCCCCAATGGTTATGAATACTCCGGAGAATGGGTTGAAGGTGAGATCCGAGGCCAGGGCACTGCCATTTTTCCCAACGGATCCGTCTATGAAGGAAGCTTTGTCGCAGGCAAACCTGAGGGCCAGGGACGAATCACCTTTGCGGATGGAGGGACTTACGAAGGCGACTGGCTTGACGGCAATATCACCGGTCAGGGAGTGGCAACTTACGCCAATGGCGTGACCTATGAGGGCGAATTCCGCAATGCCATGCATCATGGCATAGGAACAATGACCAGCCCCGGCGGCTACATTTACGCAGGCGCTTGGTCCAATGGCGCCAAAGAAGGCGAAGGCAAGATCACCTATCCTGATGGCGCAGTCTACGAAGGCACGCTCGCCTCTGGTGAGCGGAACGGCGTTGGCACGCTGACGATGGCGGACGGGCTTATCTATGAAGGCCAGTGGCGTGCGGGAGAAATCGAAGGGGTTGGAAAGCTGACCCAGCCGAACGGTGACATCTACGAAGGCACGCTTGTCGATGGCCGCCGCGAAGGTCAAGGCACCGCAACCTATGCAAATGGCGATACTTATGTCGGCGCCTTCGCAAACGACCGCCGCCATGGCATGGGCACATTCACCGGCACCGATGGCTACGTCTATGTCGGCGAATGGAACGAAGGGCTGATCGCGGGCGAAGGCGAAGTAACTTACCCGGACGGATCAGTTTATGTTGGCAGCTTTGCGAATAACCTCGCCAACGGTATCGGAAAAATCACATATACCAACGGCTCAACCTATGAGGGCGGTTGGCAGAACGGCGTCATCAATGGGACTGGTATCGCGACCTATGAAAACGGACTGGTCTATGAAGGCGCATTCGTCAACGCGCAGTACCAAGGCCAGGGCACGATGAGCCACGAAGACGGCTATTCCTACGTAGGTGAATGGGCTGAAGGGCAGCGTAATGGCTCCGGGATTGCGACCTATGCGGACGGCACCGTTTACGAAGGCGAATTCCGCGACGGGCAACGCAATGGGCAAGGTTCAATCACATTGCCTGACGGTTTTACCTATGTCGGTAGCTGGCAAGAGGGTGACATTGACGGTGCAGGTATCGCGACTTATGCCAACGGTGACGTCTACGAGGGCAGCTTTGTTGATGGCCGCCGCGAAGGGCAAGGCACGATGACATACGCCACGGGCGGGGAAAGCGTGGGCACATGGTCCGACGGCGCGCTGGTATCAGAAGGTGGCGCTGAGAATTAGGACGACGCGAGCGTCCAGCGGCTCTAGTTCTATGGTTTCTAGACGGGTACCCCTTCATCAAGCTTCGCGAGCCACGCTTCGGCGTCTCGCAAAACCGTTGCGCGCTTTTCGGCATCCATCCGATCCCAGACCCGGTACATATTGCCCATTCGCGGGTTGGCCTTGAACCGTTCACGATGCCGGTCGAGAAAATGCCAATAGAGCAGGTTGAACGGACAAGCGTCTTCGCCGGTCTTATCCTGCACCCGATAGGCACAGGCCCCGCAGTAGTCCGACATCTTGTGAATGTAGTTTCCCGACGAAATATAGGGTTTTGACGCGATGATCCCGCCATCGGCAAACTGGCTCATGCCGATCACATTCGGGGCCTCAACCCATTCATAGGCGTCGGCATAAACGGCAAGGTACCATGCGTGGACTTGCGCCGGATCAACACCTGCCAAAAGCGCGAAATTTCCGGTAACCATAAGGCGTTGGATATGATGCGCATACGCATGCTCGCGGGTCTGCGTCACGGCCTGCGTCATGCAATTCATTTTTGTCTCGGCACCCCAATAAAGATCGGGCAAAGCGCGGCTATGTGCCAAGTCATTGCGCGTCGGATAATCCGGCCCTTCCAGAAAATAGATGCCACGCATGTATTCGCGCCAGCCAATGATCTGACGGATGAACCCTTCCACGGAATTCAACGGGGCATGACCTGAATAAAAGGCCGCCTCAACCTCTCGGCAGACGGCAAGCGGGTCAAGCAAGCCCGCGTTCAGATAAAAGCTTATCAGCGCGTGGTAAAGAAACGGCTGATTCCCCAGCATGGCATCTTGATAATCACCAAACTTCGGCAGGCCCTCTGCGATCCAATGGATCAACTGTTCGTGGGCCTGGCCGGCATCTGTGGCAAACCAAAACGGTGCAAGATCGCCAAAATTGTCCCCGAAGTGGGTCTGCACCAAATCAAGCACAGCCTCATCCGGCGCGAACCGCAAGGGCCCGTCAAAATCTACCTGATCGGGCGCCGGCTTGCGGTTCTCATGGTCGTAGTTCCATTTCCCGCCTTCCGGTTTGTCACCATCCATCAACAGACCCGTCTTGCGGCGCATTTCGCGATAGAAATACGCCA
>NZ_JBELFI010000015.1:0-6558 GCF_042093035.1 Yoonia sp.
GCAAGCACATGAAGAGGGATGCGCGCCGCAAGTCAACCTGAACGCCACACATGTACGCGCGCTGGAAATCGTGCCGATTGATGTGCTGCGCGGCTATGCAGCGCCGGATCTATCCTAGCCGGTATTTTCGGTGCTCATGTCAAAGCCAAGATGCCGCGCCACCGTAAAGATGTCTTTGTCACCACGGCCACACATGTTCATCACCAGCAGGTGATCCTTGGGCAATTCCGGTGCGATCTTCATCACATGCGCCAAGGCGTGGGATGGCTCAAGCGCAGGAATAATGCCTTCAAGCGCACAGCTAAGCTGGAACGCTTCGAGCGCTTCGACATCCGTGATCGCGACATATTGCGCGCGCCCAATATCATGCAGCCATGCGTGTTCCGGCCCAATACCGGGATAATCGAGCCCCGCCGAGATCGAGAACCCCTCAAGGATCTGCCCCACATCGTCCTGCAACAAATACGTGCGGTTGCCGTGCAAAACACCCGGACGACCACCCGTCAGCGATGCGCAATGTTCCATTTTGGCGTTGACGCCTTTGCCACCTGCCTCAACACCGATGATGTTCACATCTTTGTCGTCAAGAAAGGGGTAAAACAGCCCCATCGCGTTTGAGCCGCCACCGATTGCGGCGATCAGCGTATCGGGCAGACGGCCTTCGGCAGCATGCATCTGCTCTTTCGTTTCCTTGCCGATAATGGCTTGGAAATCACGCACCATCGCAGGGTATGGATGCGGCCCCGCGACGGTCCCGATGCAGTAGAAAGTATCGCGCACATTGGTCACCCAATCGCGCAGCGCATCATTCATCGCGTCTTTCAACGTGCCACGACCAGACGTGACAGCCACGACCTCCGCCCCCAAAAGGCGCATACGGAACACATTGGGCGCCTGACGCTCAACAGCATGGGCACCCATATAGACCACGCACTGAAGGCCGAATTTCGCGCAAACCGTGGCGGTCGCTACACCGTGCTGACCTGCGCCAGTTTCGGCGATAATCCGGGTTTTCCCCATGCGGCGGGCAAGGATGATTTGACCCAGTACATTGTTGATCTTATGGGCGCCGGTATGGTTCAGCTCATCGCGCTTGAGGTAAATCTTGGCACCGCCCAAATGCTCCGTCAGGCGTTCGGCATAATAAAGCGGGCTTGGGCGGCCAACGTAGTGGGTCCACAGATCATGCATCTCGGCCCAGAAGCTTTCGTCGGTCTTGGCGTATTCATACTGCTCTTCCAGTTCGAGGATGAGCGGCATCAAAGTCTCGGATACAAAGCGTCCACCGAAGTCGCCAAAACGGCCCTTTTCGTCGGGACCGGTCATGAAGCTGTTAAAAAGATCGTTGGCCATGGGATACCTATTCGTTTCGCGCCCGCCAGAAGTAACGATATGCGGGGCAATGGTAAAGTCGATTAGGTGCGGCTGACTGCCTCGCAAAATGCGCGGATGCAGGCGGGGTCTTTGACGCCGGGCGCGCTTTCTACACCGGATGAGACATCAACTTGGGTGGCCCCCGTCAGGGTAATCGCCTCAGCCACATTGTCCGGCGTCAGCCCCCCCGCTAGCATCCAGGGCACAGGCCAACGGCGACCCGCTATCAGCCGCCAATCGAAGGAAAGACCGTTGCCGCCAGGCAAGTCAGCCATCTTGGGCGGCTTGGCATCCACCAATATCTGGTCCGCCACTTTCGCGTAAAGATCGAGCCTGGGGAGATCGGTTTCATCCGCCACACCGACCGCTTTCATCACTGGCAAGCCGTAACGCGCGCGAACTTCTGCAACACGCGCGGGCGTCTCTTTTCCATGGAGCTGCAAAATATCCAGCGGGACGTCCGCAACAATTGCATCCAGCAATGCGTCGTCCGCATCAACAACCAAAGCAACCTTGGCAACACCAACAGGTGCGGCCTGCGCAATCAGTGCCGCCTGCGCGATTGAAACATTTCGCGGGGATTTGGGGAAGAAAACAAGGCCCACATAGGACGCGCCTGCATCGACAGCCGCCTCCAGGCTGGTAACGTCGCGCAGTCCGCAGATCTTCACCCGCAAGGGCGCGGCCATCAGCCGGTCTTTTCCAGCAGCGCAAGAACGTCGTCTTCGCCGTTTGCCGTTGCCGCCGCACCGCGCAGCTGGTCAACTTCGCGCTTGAGGCTTTCAACTTCGCGCGCCTTGCCACGGGCATCGGCACGGATCCGATGCTCGCGCACCCATTCCCAAAGAAAACCAATCATCAGACCAACGCCAACGCCGATAAAGATCACGACAAAAAGCGGAAGCTGCATATCAGGCGAAATGCTCAACAGCTCACCCAAGGCTTCCGGCATTGCCCGGACGGTCACCATATCACGATTGGCCAGACCGATCAGGATCAGCGCCAAGCCAACGATGGCCCAAAATGAATAGCGTATCGTTTTCATACCATCCTCATACCGCAGATTGCCAAAGGGGTGAACCGCAATTCACCCGTCGCCTCATCTCACAAAAGATAGGATGCCGCCTGCCAGACGCAAGCGCATTCGCATTTATGCGCCGTTCAAACGGTCCCGCAAAAGCTTGCCTGTCTTAAAAAACGGCACGTGCTTTTCCTCGACCTGGACGGCTTCACCAGTGCGCGGGTTGCGTCCGACGCGGCTATCGCGCTTTTTGACCGAAAATGCGCCAAACCCGCGCAATTCGACACGATCGCCACCGGCCATCGCTTCGATAATTTCTTCAAAAATGGTGTTTACGATTTTCTCAACGTCGCGTTGATAAAGGTGGGGGTTTTCGTCGGCAAGTTTTTGGATCAGTTCGGAACGGATCATGTTTTGGCCTCCCAACCATGCGTCGTCGTAATGAGCAGTGTTTGGTCCTGCTTCCGGCATTACTATAAGCATTTTAGTGGCTTGGTGAAATAGCGCGAAAACACCGTTTTCCATCTGAACACGCCGCAAATGCGATTTTTTTCGCGCCGGTAGTGCGTTTAAGGGCAGATTGCACGCCAATCAGCAATGCAGGATTTTCCGCACATGCGTGGCGATTCGGCGCATTTCAGTCAGGGTTTCACCCTGCGCCGCGCCATCTGCGACGTCTCAACCCATCGGCAAGACGCTGAAATAGCTTGGCATCAAACACCGCGCGGAAAATCAAGATAATCGCCGTTTTTCGCCCACCATAAAAAGCGCGCTGACCATCCGGAAACCAGCGGCACCTACAACACCCAGGCAGGCGCCTAACTGGTTCCATTTATGCAACAATCTTGCCTCAATTGGGGCACAATCCCCATCTAGCGTCCAATGGTCGTACCCGCATACTGAGATCAAAGGACAAAATATGAGACTTCTCCGATCAACTTTACTACTTTTTGGGCTGACGCTATTGGCGGCTTGCGCAACTCCCCAAATCACCGATTTCTCCGACAGATCCGTTGTCTACGTCTGGGTGGACGTTGAACAGGCACGTGGCAACAAAGTCGTCGGTGGTTCATTCCGGAACTTTGCACCCGGTGATGGCGGCGGCGTTTACCCCGTGGGCGTCGAAAAGCTCGGCGATGGCTTTTTAGTCTATCATGAAGGTATCGCACCCGGCCCGACCAAACTTGGCACCGTTGACGCGATGTTCTGCATTGGCTTGTGTGGAAACACGATCAACGTTTATGACTTTGGCAACCAGGGCGGAGATATTGCTGCAACGACCGTGCGTTCACGCGGCGTTTACGACCTTGGAAGCTACGCCATTGTCTCGCAGCGGACCGGTCTGTTCAGCCCGCGTGTCTTTGACGTGCAGCGGACATCCGGGCCAAGCAAGCGCCAGATTCTTCAGACCCTGTTGCCGCTCGTTGGCGAAGATCAGCGACCTGTGGTGCAAGCCGCTTTGGATCGGCTGTAGCATGGGTATGTCGAAAACCTTCAGGCTCACTGCGGCGGCTGTTCTGCTGGCCGCCCTCAGCGCCTGTATTCCTGAAACTGACACCGTGGCGGAGGATGTTTCTCGCAGTTCCGACAAGGTTATCATCGTCGGCTCCTTTGAGATCACGCCAAAAATACCGCAGCGTTTGAACACCGATCAGAGGATGATGCGCCCGGTTGAGGAAAGTTTGTTTGGCTCTGCGGAGGACCTCGTCGGTGACCGTCTTGTGACTGGATTTTTGCCATTCGGGACACAAGTGCGTCCGTCCATGTGGGGTAACCCCTGGGTTGGCAAAACGCATTCCGTGCCGCTGGATGATCTCTTCTTCATTGAGGTCGAACGGACAGCGCTGCAAATGCAGCCGGGCCAATTCTTCCTGAGTGATTGGGGTCCAGACTCGATTGTTCTGCCCGGTGGGCTGGTTACCGCCACCCACCCGACTGCTGATGTGGTCTATGTGGGTACGGTGCGCTATCGCCGCGATGACTTCTTTGCCATCACGGATGTGCGGGTTCTGGATCGCTTTTCGCAGGCTGCCGCCGCCGTGCGTAGCCGGTATGGGGCGAATACGACGATTGCCAAATCGCTTTGGCGGCCAGACCGCTAAGGTTGGCTGCATCATCTTAAACAAACAAAAACCCCCGCCGCAGTCACCTGCAGCGGGGGTTCTTTTTAGCTTAGACGTTTAGACCTATTCGTCGCCCTTCAGCGCTGCACCAAGGATATCGCCCAAGGATGCGCCGCTGTCGGAGGAACCATACTGTTCCACAGCTTCTTTTTCTTCAGCGATCTCGCGTGCTTTGATCGACAGACCCAGCTTGCGGGTCTTGCTGTCGATGTTGGTCACACGAACGTCGACCTTGTCGCCAACGCCGAAACGCTCCGGGCGCTGCTCGGCACGGTCACGGGACAGGTCAGAGCGACGGATGAAGGATTTTGCACCCTCATAGTCAACTTCGATGCCGCCGTCTTCGATCTTGGTCACTTCAACAGTGATGACAGAACCGCGCTTCACGCCGCCAACAGCCTCTGCGAACGGATCACCGTCCAGCGCTTTGATGGAAAGCGAGATACGCTCTTTCTCGACGTCGACCTCTGCGACTTTCGCGCGGACCATGTCGCCCTTGCGGAAATCACCGATGACGTCTTCGCCGCGGCCTTCCCATGTCAGGTCGGACAAGTGAACCATACCGTCGATGTCACCCTCGAGGCCAACAAACAGACCGAATTCGGTGATGTTCTTGACCTCACCTTCAACTTCAGTGCCCTCAGGGAACTGCTCTGCGAAGACTTCCCATGGGTTGCGCTGAGTCTGCTTGAGACCAAGGGAAACGCGACGCTTGGCGCTATCGATTTCCAGAACCATGACTTCAACTTCCTGCGAAGTAGAGACGATCTTGCCCGGGTGTACGTTCTTCTTTGTCCAAGACATCTCAGATACGTGCACCAGACCTTCAACGCCTGCTTCCAGCTCAACAAATGCACCGTAGTCGGTGATGTTGGTCACGCGGCCCTGATGGACGGAACCCAAAGAGAACTTCGCTTCAACAGCATCCCATGGATCAGCTTGCAGCTGCTTCATGCCAAGGCTGATGCGGTGTGTTTCTTTGTTGATCTTGATGACCTGCACCTTGATCGTCTCACCAATTGTGAGGATCTCGGATGGGTGGTTCACACGGCGCCATGCCATGTCAGTGACGTGCAACAGACCGTCAACACCGCCCAAGTCAACGAACGCACCGTATTCGGTGATGTTTTTGACAACGCCGTCAACTTCCTGGCCTTCGGTCAGGTTGCCGATAACTTCGGCGCGCTGCTCTGCACGGCTTTCTTCAAGGATCGCGCGGCGGGACACAACGATGTTGCCACGACGACGGTCCATTTTCAGGATCTGGAATGGCTGTTTGAGACCCATCAATGGGCCCGCGTCACGCACAGGGCGGACGTCAACCTGAGAGCCGGGAAGGAACGCAACCGCGCCGCCCAGATCAACAGTAAAGCCACCTTTGACGCGGCCAAAGATTGCGCCATCGACGCGCTCTTCGTCAGCATATGCTTTTTCCAGACGATCCCATGCTTCTTCACGGCGCGCCATCTCACGAGTGATAACAGCTTCACCGCGGGCGTTTTCAACTTGGCGCAGGAACACTTCAACAGTGTCACCAACGGCCAGTTCAGCCTCTTCACCGGGATTTGCGAATTCTTTGATATCTACGCGGCCTTCCATTTTGTAGCCGACGTCGATGATAGCTTGGCCCGCTTCGATTGCGATTACCTTGCCTTTGACAACTGACCCTTCAGCGGGTGTGTCCATTTCGAAGCTTTCATTAAGGAGTGCTTCAAACTCTTCCATTGTGTTAGCCATGTGGCGTCGTTTTCCTAACGTTTGGTTTTATACGGGCCGTGCGGTTGTCTCCGCCGGTCTTTGGGTTTCGGTTGGTCACAAGAGCCATTGCGGAACATAAAACAACAGGGCCGGCAAACTACCGACCCCGCTCAAGTCTCACGTCCGCGCCTGTTTCGACACTTCGACAGGGCGGCGTATAGGGCGGTTTTTCCAGCAACGCAAGGGGTTTTCGCCCCGGCTTTTTTGCTTGGCGCCGCTTGAGAATTACCCCTTTTCGGCCACAGTAGGAGACGACAAAAACCGCTGAAAGAGCCGCCCATC
>NZ_JBELFI010000015.1:6568-33003 GCF_042093035.1 Yoonia sp.
GTCGATCAATAGCAGTCCAAGGAAGATTGCCGCCATGCCAGCGAAATGCAGAATGCCCAGCTCTTCTTGCAGCACAAAGTAGCCGATCAGGACGGCAGAGACTGGCGCAATAAACGTGACGGTCGAGGTCTTGGTCGCCCCTGCCCTCGGCAAAATCCGCATCGCGATCAAGAAGGACGCCCCCGTCAACAGGCAGCCCAGAATGATGATCGCGCCCCATGATTGCATCGACAACGCAGAGGGGAGTTCTTCAAACGCGACCACAAAGGGCAGCATAAACAACGCTGCAAATGCGAAGGACCACGCCAGCATAACGGTGACGTTGATGCTAAACAGGCGACGCACATAATTCATTGCGAAGGCATAGCTGACGGGTGCAAGCATGATCAAAAGCGTCCCCCAGACCTGAGACGATCCATCGGCAGACATAGCCCGCACCGTAAGCAACGCAATCCCCAAGAACCCAGCCATGACACCCAGCGACTTGAGCAGAGTTGCCCGTTCTCCGCCCGGCCAAAAGTGGGATACGATAACGACCATAACTGGCGTCAGTGCATTCACGATCCCAGCAACGCCGCTTGCCACGAACTGCTGCCCGATCGGATAGACCGCAAATGGGATCGCGAACATCATGGCCCCCATAAAGGCAAATTTCGGCAGCATGGCCATATCGACGCGGGGATTGCACCGTGTGGCAAAGAGCCAGAACCAGCAAAAAGCGGCGGCCATGGAAACACGCACAAACGACACCGCGAGCGGTCCCATTTCGCGCAAAAGCACCTCGTTGAAAAAGAACGAAGTCCCCCAGCCAAAGCCGAGCACAATGATGATGATCCAGTCTCTGTCCAAGATGTGGCGCCCCTAACGATTATGACCGTAGGGGACAGCCAAGAGCCAGACAAGGTGGATAAGACGCGTTAGCTTGCGTCCAGCAGACGTCCCATTTTGTCAACGGCCTGCATCCATCCACCTTCGCCCGGTGTCCCCGCAGGAACGCCAATGTGGGTCAGTGTCATCACCGTCTTGCCGCCCTCTTCGGTCAATTCGACAACAACCTCCGTCACTTCAGGCGTCCCCTCAGGCATGCCCATGTCCTTTGGAGACATGACATTGCCTTCGGCGTCACACATGCTTTCAGTATAGACAAGGCGATGCGGCGCGCTGACCTCTTGATAGGTTCCCGTGAACCACATCGACATAGTCTGGTCTGGCATCTTCATTTCCATACAGATTTTACGGGTTCCGCCAACGGTGACATCCATTTCAGCGACGGGCACTGAAAAACCATTCGGGCCATACCATTTTTGGAAGTTGGCAGGATCTGCCCACATGTCCCATACAGTTGCGATTGGTGCATCGAACGTGCGTGTGATCTTGACCCAGTCAGTCATGGCCTTCCCCTTCCGTGGGTTTCATTGTCTTGATTATGTCGTCCAGCGCATCAAATCTGGCATCCCAGATGTGGCGATATTCATCCGTCCATGCGGCAACTGCGGCCAATGGCTCCGCATTCAACGTGCAAGGTCGGAATTGCGCCTCACGTCTGCGCCTGATGAGGTTCGCCCCCTCAAGCACGCGGATATGTTTGGAAATCGCGGGCAAGCTCATCTCAAATGGGGCAGCGAGTTCATTCACCGTCGCCTCCCCCTTTGCGAGCCGGGCAAGAATGGCGCGGCGCGTGGGATGGGCGAGAGCCGCAAACGCGGCGTCGAGGGTTTGTGCGGATGACATACCCCTTAATAAACCAACGCGTTAATTAATCAAATGGTTCATTAAAAATCCTCAAATAGCGTTGAGCGCCACTTGCGTCGCAGCAAAATAGGCGCCCACCTGCGCACCATCGACCAACGCATGATGCACCTCCAGCGTCATCGCCATATCCCAACGGCCATCCCGCGCAACGATCTTGCCCCAAGTAACACGCGGAATGCAGTCATCCGGGCCGGGCAACGCATTGTTAATCGACGTATAATCCAACCACGGCATACAGGATAGATAGGCAAGATCATCACGTGCGCCACTGTTAGCGTCAAGCACGCCACCAGATGCCGCCTTGCCAATCAACGCCCGCGCCTGACGGTCAAATTCCGCAAAATCAGCCTGAAATGGGACATAGGCGTAGCCAAAACTGCCCACATCGGTCGGTACAGTCATCGACAGGGTAATCGCGTCATGCGTCACAACGGTGTCGCCGCGAAAGCGCAAACAAAGCTCTGGGACGGCATGTATCCCCGCCCCGATCGCATAAAGACAGCCGCGATAAATGGATACACCCGCCGCCTTGCGTCCCATCAGGTGCGTCACATCCAGCCGGGTCGTGGTGGCATAATGCGGTTGTCGGTAGCTGCGAAAGAGGTGGAATTGGGCGGCGCGCGGCCAGGTTTCAAGATCAATTACGCGGTGGGTCATTCCCACACTGGATCAGATATCCTGACCACGTTCCAGCAAATCTTCGATCAATTCCCGTTGCAGCGCGCCACTGTCACCACCGCCAAACTGCCCTGCCCCACTGGAATAGAGCGTCCCGTAGGACTTGGCGACATTCACCGTCTGGGCAATGCCCGAAATCAGCTGATCGCGCTGCAACTCTGCCAGCGGATGCAGATAGACACCCCATAGGCGCCCCTGCGCAATGGCGTATCTGGCATCGAGGGCGCTATCAAAATTGGCTTGCATGACGCGTTGTAATTCCTGAGCACTCATCACCTCAGCCGACCGGATCGGTACCATCGCCCGCATCCGGTTCGCTGCTTGATCTGTCACAATCAAGACAGGGATATCCTCTATTGTCAGCAGGAAGCCGGCACCTGTCAGCTCCGCATCGGGGTCAAGCGCGGCAACGATCCGCGCCATGCGTTCGAGGGTCATCGGGGGCTCGGCGTCTTGTGCAGACAATGAGATGGGCCACAGCATGGCAAGGACAACAAATATGCGGATCATGGTCGGGCGCTCCAAATTTTTGCAGAGCCTACAGGCCAGAATGCACACACCCAATGCAAGCTTTGGTGATAGGCTGCAACATCAGCCAGCGTCGGGGTAGACGGCATCAACGGCAGCGATAGCCTGCGCAACTGCCGCTTCAATCGTCAGATCAGAGGTATCCAGCAAAATCGCATCCTCAGCAGCAACCAAAGGGGACGCTGCGCGGCTTTGGTCACGCGCGTCGCGTTCTCTCACATCCGCCAGCACGCTGTCATACGCGACATCCATACCCTTATTCACCATCTCATCAAACCGACGCCGTGCGCGGGTTTCAGGGCTGGCAGTTACGAAAAGTTTCACATCCGCCTGGGGGCAAATCACCGTGCCGATATCGCGGCCGTCCAAGACAGCCCCACCTTCACGACAGGCAAATTCGTGTTGAAATGCAACCAAAGCCGCACGGACTTCTGCATTCACGGCAATCTCACTGGCTGCTTGGGCAACTGCGGGCGTGCGCAACGCATCACGCTCCAAATCCACAGGCGACAGCGCACGGGCCGCCGCAACCGGCGCAGCACCCGCAAGCACCTTTGCACCAACCGCGCGGTAAAGCAGGCCCGTATCAAGATGCGCAAAACCGAAACGCGCGGCGACGGCCTTTGAAATCGTGCCCTTGCCCGCTGCGGCGGGGCCATCAATAGCCACGGTAAAGCTCATAGGCTATCGCGAAGAAGATCAGCGCCGAGATCACCCATCAAGCGCTCAAAAATCGGAAAGGACGTGGCAATAGGGCTGCCATCGTCAACCGCCATCGGTTTGTGCGTCGCCATTCCCATGACCATAAAGGCCATGGCGATACGGTGATCCAATTGACTGGCGACGGTCACGCCTCCGGGGACATTGCCATGGCCAAGTCCGGTGACCCGCCACCAATCCGGTCCTTCATCGACCTGCACACCAGCCGCGCGCAGACCTTTGGCCATTGCATCGATCCGGTCACTCTCTTTGACGCGAAGCTCCTTCACACCTTGCATGTCGGTGATGCCTTTTGCAAAAGAGGCGACAACTGACAGCACAGGATATTCATCAATCATGCTGGCGGCACGGGCAGGAGGCACGGCAATACCGCGCAAATCAGGCGAAAACTTCGCGCGTAGATCGGCGACAGGTTCGCCGCCCTCTTCGCGCATGTTCTCAAAGGTCAGATCGGCGCCCATTTCCTGCAACGTGGTAAACAGCCCCGCACGGGTTGGGTTCAATCCGATATTGGGCACCAACACGTCAGAGCCAGGCGTGATAATCGCAGCACACACAGGAAAGGCAGCCGAAGATGGATCACGCGGAACAATAATCGTTTGCGGCCGCAACTCAGGCTGCCCGTCAAGGGTGATGACACGACCTTCATCCGTTTCCTCAACCGACAATATCGCGCCAAACCCCTGCAACATCCGCTCGGTGTGATCGCGTGTGGCTTCTTTCTCAATCACAACGGTTTTACCCGGCGCATTCAATCCAGCCAACAAAACCGCCGATTTCACCTGTGCAGATGGCACAGGCACCGCGTAGCGCACTGGAACCGGGTCGGCAGCACCCACAAGCGTCATAGGCAATCGACCGCCTTCACGACCAACAGCACGGGTGCCAAACAGCGCCAAAGGATCCGTCACGCGCCTCATCGGGCGACCGTTCAAAGACGCGTCCCCGGCAAAGGTCACCGTAATGGGACAGGTCGCCATCGCGCCCATAATCAAGCGCACGCCGGTGCCAGAGTTGCCGCAATCAATCACATTGTCCGGCTCGGCAAACCCACCGACACCAACACCATGCACCGACCAAGTGCCGGCACCGTGATTTATCACCTGCGCACCAAATGCCTGCATCGCCTTGCCGGTATCAAGAACATCCTCGCCCTCAAGCAGCCCCGTGATCTTGGTCTCGCCTACAGCCATCGCCCCAAGAATAAGTGCGCGATGCGAGATCGACTTGTCACCAGGCACATGCGCCTCACCAGAGAGCGGGCCACAAGGGCGAGAGATCATCGGGATTGGCGTGCCATGACCAGACATCAGGTATTCCTCTTTATTGCGCCCCGCACATAGCGCAGCACACACAAAGGGTCCATCGCAGCTGCATCATCTTGCCAAAAAAACTCCCGCCGGAGGCTTCAGCGCTCACAGACTGCGAAAGGTCAGATAATGCGGCGTGCGGCCTTCACGCAGGGCCTTTTGTTCGTAGCGGGTCGAAATCCAGTCACCCCATGGATCGCGCCAATCCGCCCGCCCTTCGGCCAACCATTCAAAACCATGCCGGGGCACCTGCTCAAGCGTCTGGCGCACATAATCCGGAATATCAGTGGCGACACGCAATTCAGCCCCCGGCTTCATCACACGGTGCAAAGGCGCAAGATGCTCTGGGGTCACAAACCGACGGCGATGATGGCGCTTTTTGGGCCACGGATCAGGATAATTGAGAAAGACCTTGCTCAGGCTCGCGTCGGGCAAAACATCGAACAGGTCGCGCACATCGCCGGGATGAACGCGCAGGTTTTCAACCTTCGCCTTGCGAATTTTGCCCAGCAACATCGCAACCCCGTTGATGAAAGGCTCACACCCAATCAAGCCGATCTCGGGATAGGTTTCGGCCATATGCACCAGATGTTCACCACCGCCAAAACCAATCTCAAGCCAGACGTCACTGCCCCCAAAAAGCGCAGCAACATCAAGCGGTGCGCGCGCGGGATTCTCATCCCAAGACACCGGCCCCGGCGATAGCGGAGCCAGATCATTCTCAAGGTAGTCGTGCTGTGACGCACGGATCGTCTTGCCACGAAAACGGCCATAAAAGTTGCGCCAAGGCGCACCGGAGGGATGGTTGGTTTTGCTCATGGCGGGGCTTTAGCAATCCTGCGGGTGCAGTGCAAATGTAGGGTGGATCAAACAGCCGCTTTCAACGCATCTACCAGATCGGTCCGTTCCCAGCTAAATCCGCCATCCGCTTCTGGCGCACGCCCAAAGTGACCATAGGCCGCTGTACGCTCATAGATTGGCCTGTTCAAACCGAGATGCTCACGGATACCGCGTGGGGTCAGGTCAATGACCTGCGCGATAGCCCGTTCAATGGCGGCCGGATCAACCTCGCCGGTGTCATGCGTCTCCGCATAAATCGACAGCGGTTTGGCCACACCAATCGCATAACTCAATTGGATGGTGCAGCGTTCCGCCATGCCAGCCGCCACAACATTCTTGGCCAGATAACGCGCAACATAAGCGGCGGAGCGGTCCACTTTCGTGGGGTCTTTACCCGAGAACGCACCACCCCCATGCGGCGCCGCACCACCATAGGTATCAACAATGATCTTGCGACCCGTCAAACCGGCATCCCCGTCAGGTCCGCCAATGACAAACGTCCCTGTCGGGTTCACCCACCACTCTGTCTTGGAGGTAATTAGGCCCGAAGGCAGCACTTCTTGAATATAGGGCTCAACAATCGCGCGGATGTCATCGCTCGTCTGGCTTTCATCGGCGTGCTGGGTTGAAAGCACGATCGTTGTCGCCTCAACCGGCTTGCCATTCTCATAACGCAGCGAAACCTGGCTTTTGGCATCGGGTCGCAATGTTGGTTCTGCGCCGGATTTACGCGCCTCCGCCAAGCGGCGCAAGATCGCATGGGCGTATTGGATCGGCGCGGGCATAAGCGCATCGGTCTCTGTCGTGGCATAGCCAAACATGATGCCTTGATCGCCTGCACCCTCATCCTTGTCGGTGGCGGCATCGACGCCTTGCGCGATATGGGCGGATTGTTCGTGCAGCAGGTTGGTGATCTTGCAAGTCGCGTGATGGAACTTATCCTGCTCGTAGCCGATATCTTTGATGCAAGCCCGCGCGATATCTTCGACGCGGCCCATGTAATCATGCAGCTTCGATTTATCTGACAGACCGACTTCTCCGCCGATCACGACGCGGTTTGTGGTCGCAAAGGTTTCACAGGCTACGCGCGCCTCGGGTTCTTCGGAAATAAACGCATCAAGGACCGCATCCGAAATCCGGTCACAGACTTTGTCCGGGTGACCTTCGGAAACTGATTCCGACGTAAAGATATAGTTTTGGCGTGCCATGGGAATGTGCTCCGATAAAGAAACCTGCCACGTCAGGAAGCCGTTGTGACAGAACTGAACACCGTCCTATGCGGCGCAACGGGGAAGGTCAATCGCTATCGCGCCGTGCCCAGATAATGGAGCCGAACATGAGCAAAGCGATAATTCCAAACACCGGCCAGTCGCCCACGCGCACATAGATCGTCTCTGGCGAAACAGGCGGCAACTCCACATCGAGTGCCCTGTCCACGTTCAGCGGCATTGACCCCATGCTGCGTCCTTTTCCATCGAACACAGCACTGATCCCGGTATTGGCGACACGCACCATTGGCAAACCATGTTCGATTGCCCGCAGACGCGCCTGCGCGAGATGCTGGCTTGGACCTGCTGACTGCCCAAACCAGGCATCATTGGTAATAAGAAGCAGAAGCCGGGGGCGTTCTTCGTAAGTAATCTCTTCCGCAAAAATGCCTTCATAGCAAATCAGCGCGACCGCCTCACCAATCCCCGGCAGGTCAACGATGTTGCCGTCCGATCCGGGCGTGAAACCCACGCCGAGGTTGCCAGCCAGACCAGCCATCCCCATGCGCCCCAACAAACGCGCGCCGGGGACGTATTCGCCAAACGGGACAAGATGACGCTTATCATAAAGGCTTTGCACCTGCCCATCGGCATCAGCCACAACCAGACTGTTGAAATACTGGCCGTCCATGTTGCGCCGCTGAATTCCGAAGACCAGTGGCGCACCTCTCGCGGAATCGGTCAGGACACGCATATCGCCTTCGATTTGCCCCAACATGTAAGGCACGGAGGTTTCGGGCCAAACCACCAGATCAGGCACATCCCCTTCTGAAGACAGCGCAATCATCCGGTTCAGGAACAGATCGCGCAGAGTAGGATCCCACTTCTGATCCTGAGGCGCGTTGGGCTGGACAAGGCGAACAACCGGCGCATCCGGGCTTGCTTCGACGGACGGCGCTGGCTGCAAGAAAAATGCCAGCGCTGCAAGTGCCGCGAGCCCTGCTGAACCGCTCAAATAATGGCGATTGAACAGGGCGGCCACCAGCAAGCCAGAACCAACAGTGACCAACGACAAAAGATGCGGCCCGCCAAAGGCCGCCAGTTGCGCCAGATCGGTGGCGATCCAGATATGTCCTATCAATGCCCATGGAAATCCGGTGAAGATCAAGGATCGCGCGATTTCAACCGCGACCAGCGCCAGCGCCAGCAAGCTGCCGCTATTGGGTGCAAAGCGCGCCGCAAACCACCCGGCGATAGCCCAGAATATCGCACCCCCGGCCGCCATAAGGAACAGGGCAAACGGTGCCATCCATCCGTAGCGCGCCACATCAACCAAAAACGGCTCCACAATCCAGCGCAAACTGAATGCGAAGTAGCCAACCCCCAAGCACCAAAGAACAAAGGCGCTCTGGCGCGGCGATGTCACCGACGGGTAAAGCGAAAACAACAGTCCAAAGACCGCAATCGTCACGAACCATAGATCAAACGGCGCCTGTCCCAATCCTGCGGCAGCCCCGGCCAGAGCCAGGATGACGAACTGCAACCATTTCCGCCGCAGCAGAATTTGCCGCAGAAAGTCACCCATTTCTGGCAGCCGAAAGGCGCACGCGCAGGCGTTTCACGCGACGCGGATCAGCATCGACGACTTCGAATTCCGGGCCTGACGGGTGCAAGATCACCTCTCCGCGGGCCGGAAGATGCCCCGCGAGCATGGTAACCAATCCACCGAGCGTATCGATCTCTTCCTCGTCGATCTCTTCGTGGTCGGTCAGACGCATCCCGATCTCGGCTTCAAAATCATCCAGATCTGTGCGCGCTTGTGCCAGATAGCAGCCCGGCTTTTCCATCGTCCAGCTCTTGGCTTCTTCGATGTCATGCTCATCTTCGATTTCGCCCACGACCTGTTCGATCACATCTTCAATCGTGACCAACCCATCCGTGCCACCATATTCGTCGATCACCAAGGCCATATGGATGCGCTCTGCCTGCATCTTTTGCAGCAGCACGCCCAGCGGCATCGACGGCGGCACGTAGATCAACGGGCGAACCATTTCGCGCAGGTCCATTTCAGGGCTGTCACCGTTGAAGCCATGCAACAAGGCAAAATCCTTGAGGTTTGCCGTGCCGATCGGGGTGTCCAGCGTGCCGTCGTAAACAGGCACACGGGTTTTGCCGCTGTCACGGAATACCGTCACCAACTCATCTTTGGTGATCGTCAAGGGAACCGCTATAATATCGGGCTTGGGCACAGCCACATCTTCGACCCGCATCCGGCGCAGGTTGAGCATTCCGAGAACAGACCCCGCGGCGCGCACTGTTTCTATTGGCGTAACCGCGTGAATACGAGGCGTCGCAGGGGGACGGATTGCGTTTTTCAATCGGGCAAACAGCCCCGATTGCGTGTCGTTGTGATCCTCATGCGCGCTTTGCGCTGCACTAGATGGACCGTCGCCAGTGTCGCCCATTTTATCCTTACCTATATGGGCCGGACGGCCCCGCTAATCCTTATATGGGTCAGGAAGACCCAATTTGCCAAGTATCTCTGTTTCCAACCCCTCCATCAGGGTGGCGTCACGGTCACGTTCATGGTCGAAACCCAATAGATGAAGCGTGCCATGCACAAGTAAATGAATCGTGTGGTCGTGTATCGGTTTGCCTGCCGCCTTGGCTTCGCTTGCGCAGGTGTCATAGGCGACAGCGATATCACCAAGCGCATTATCCGGACCGATCTGGGGCGACAATGGCATTTCGCCATCCTCGGCAGCGGCACGTTCATCAGACGGCCAACTCAGCACGTTTGTCGGCTTTGGCTTATCACGGAAATCCGCGTTGAGGGCAGCAATGCGCGCATCATCGCAAGCAAGGATGCTGATCTCAAAGACGGAAGGCTCAAAGCCGAGGTGGTTCAGGGTCGCGTCTGTGGCGATTGCGGCAAGGCCTTCAATATCGGACCACCGGTCGTCTTCGATGATGCAATCGACTGTCATTGCGAAAAACGCAATGGCATGAAAGCCCGAATACACTGCACGCTAGTTGGTCTCATCTTTCTCATAGGCTTCAATAATCGCCGCCACCAAGGGATGGCGGACCACATCCTTTGAGGTAAAGTAATTGAAACTGATCTTCGGGATGTTCTTGAGCAGCCGCTCCGCATCCCAAAGCCCCGAATTCATCCCGCGCGGCAAATCGATCTGCGTTCGGTCGCCGGTGATGACCATGCGTGAGCCTTCGCCCAACCGGGTCAGAAACATCTTCATCTGCATGGTCGTGGCGTTTTGCGCTTCATCCAATACGACAAAGGCATTCGACAACGTCCGACCGCGCATGAAAGCCAAGGGCGCGATCTCGATCACTTTTTCTTCCATCATCTTGGCCGACTGCTTGCCGGGCAAAAAATCATTCAAGGCGTCGTACAGCGGCTGCATATAGGGATCGACCTTGTCCTTCATATCGCCAGGCAAATAGCCGAGCTTTTCACCCGCCTCCACCGCCGGACGCGACAGGATGATCTTGTCCACATGCCCGCTAATCAACATGTTCACGCCTACGGCAACTGCCAGATAGGTCTTGCCAGTACCCGCCGGCCCAATGCCGAAGGCAAGCTCATTGTCAAAAAGCGATTTCACATAAGCTTTTTGGGCATCGGTGCGTGGTTCAATCAGCTTCTTGCGGGTCTTGATCTCAACCCGCGCGGTTTCGCCTTTGAAAAGCTCGATCTGATCGCCGCCTTGTGGGGTGAGCAGCTCTGGCCCCATGCGTAGTTCACGGTCCAGATCACCCGGTTCAAGTGACCGACCGGCCTCCAGCCTGCTATAGAGCGCCTGCAAGACTTGCCCGGCATCATGACGGGCTTCCGCCTCGCCCAAAACCCCAAGCTGATTGCCGCGCCGGATAATCTGCACGCCAAGGCTTTCTTCGATGGTGGTGAGGTTGCGGTCGTATTCGCCGCAAAGATCAATCAGCAAAAAGTTGTCGGGAAATTCCAACAGTGTTTCTGTGGGGGCTTCAGCGGGTGGGGTCAGGGCGCCAGTGGCCAATCAGCTCTCCTTTGAGTCTATATATAGCTATCGTGGCAAGTCAGACCGCAAGGCGCAAGTCGCTTGACCGAAATGTCATTGAAATTCATGCGTCAGGTTGGCGCGGCGACAGTCCATGTCCCTAAAACAACTCACCGTTCAGCGAGTTGGGGCTGTCTTGCACAATCCTGACCCGCCGGATCTGCCCGATGACATCCACAGGTGCATCAGCATAGACCGCGTGCAGGTATTCGGATTTACCGATCATCTGCCCGGCTTCGCGGCCCGCCTTCTCGAACAGCACTTTCACTTCGCGACCAACCATCGCTGCCTGGGTTTCCTGCTGTTGCTGGCGCAACAAAGCCTGCAACCGCTGCAAGCGATCGTTCATGACGTCTTCGGGGAGTTGCGGCTTTTCAGCGGCAGGCGTGCCGGGGCGGGTGGAGTATTTGAATGAGTAAGCCTGTCCATAATGCACATCGCGCACGAGCTGCATCGTGTCTTCGAAATCCTGCTCCGTCTCTCCGGGGAAACCGACAATGAAATCACCAGACAACAGCAAATCCGGCTTTGTGGCGCGGATTTTATCAATCAAGCGCACATAGCTTTTGCCCGTGTGCTTGCGGTTCATCGCCTTCAAGATCCGGTCAGAGCCAGATTGAACGGGCAAATGAAGATACGGCATGAGCTTGCCGCAGGTGGCATGCGCCTCAATCAGCGCATCATCCATGTCATTTGGGTGCGATGTGGTGAAACGAATACGCTCCAACCCATCGACTTTATCGAGCGCCCAGATCAGACCTGCCAGACCGCCTTCATGCCCATGATAGGCATTCACGTTCTGCCCAAGCAATGTGATCTCTTTCACACCCGCCTCGACCAATTCTTGCGCTTCACGCACGACACGGTCAGCGGGGCGCGACACCTCTGCCCCGCGCGTGTACGGCACGACACAAAAGGCACAGAATTTGTCGCAGCCTTCCTGCACGGTCAAGAATGCAGTCGGCCCGCGCTTGCCCTTTGCACGCTTCTTGAGCGTGTCGAACTTGTCGTCATCGGGAAAATCCGTATCGAGCGCCTTTGCTCCGGTCTGGATCGCATCATCCATCGCCGGCAACCGGTGATAGCTTTGCGGACCAACAACCAGATCAACCATCGGCTGGCGTTTGATAATCTCTTCACCTTCGGCCTGCGCGACACAACCCGCCACACCGATTTTCAGGTCCGGTTTTTCCGCCTTCAGCCCTTTGAAACGGCCCAGCTCTGAATAAACCTTCTCTGCCGCTTTTTCGCGAATGTGGCAGGTGTTGAGCAGAATCATATCCGCATCATCAGGCGTCTTGGTTTCGACATAGCCATTGCCGCCCAGCGCCTCGGCCATGCGTTCACTGTCGTAGACGTTCATCTGACAGCCGTAGGTCTTGATATAAAGCTTTTTGGGCGCGGACATCGCAGGGCTCATATAATCAGGGAATTTCCATGCCTTCTAACCACTCAGCAGATGGCTTGCAATGCGTGGCAAATTGACCGAATTTGCGCCCCATGCACTTCCTCGATCTGTCCACCCTCATCGCAAAAGCCAAGCAGGCCCTGACACCGGGGCCCGTGGCATTGGTCTTGGTCGAGGATACCGTGGAAGTGGCCAGCACTTTCGCGCATTTGCAAAGCCTCGGATTTGCGCAGGTTGTCGCCGTCGGTCTACCGGCAATGACAGAGCACGCGGAGGCCCCCCACAAGCTTGACTATGATGTGAGCGCCGACAACGCCATGCCAGCTCTCGCAAATGCCCTGATAAAAGCATTGCCCGGCATGTGGTTTTATTACTGCTACAATGGCGAATACCTCTATTACCCGTTCTGCGAGACCCGCAATGTGCGTGAAATGCTGACGTTCATGCAGGAAGAACGGCGCAAATCCGTAATGTCCTATGTGATCGATCTCTATGCCAAAGACCTTACAGCGCATCCCAATGGCGTAGACCGCGACACGGCGTGTTTCGATAAATCAGGATATTATGCGCTCGCGCAACATGACGCGGCAGGCGAGACGCTTGAGCGCCAACTGCATGTTGCAGGCGGGCTGCGCTGGCGCTTTGAGGATCACATCCCGAAAGATCGGCAACGCACCGACCGCGTGTCATTTTTTCAGGCGCAGGCAGGGCTTGAGATGTTGCCGGATCGCAGCTTCAATCTGGCGGAATACAACACTGTTTCTTGCCCGTGGCACCATAACCTGACGGCGGCGGTGGCGTCTTTCCGGACGGCAAAGGCGTTGCGGCGCAATCCAGGCAGCCGTGATGTCATCAACAGTTTTCACTGGCCGCAGTCGGCAGATTTCGAATGGTCGCCACAGCAGCTTTTGGATTTGGGGATGATGGAACCCGGTCAATGGTTTTGACGCGCCGCACTGACGCCTGTGCAAAAGACGAATAGGGCCATTCACTTGGCCTCTTTGTCAGCCCGGCATGGATCGGCGCGGAGCGGATCAGATGCAGGTGCTTGTCCATGTCATCGTTGTCGCGGATCAGATGCTCCCAAAAGCGGCGTTGCCAGATGCCTTTTTCGCCCCGTCGTTGATGGCTGGGCGGCACGTAATCAGGTGCGGGCACATGCCGCGAGAACGTCGTCTTAATCATCCGCCAGCGTTTGGAATAATCGGCATCGTCGGCGGGTAATGTCCAGATCATATGCAACGCGTTGGGCAAAACCACAGCCGCATCGATGCTGAACGGCCAGCGCTTGAGACAAAGGCGCGTTGCATGTCGCAGAGTTTCGATATGGGTGACTAACAAGTCACTGCGTTGATCCTGCAGACGCGCGGTAAAGAAATACGTGCCGCCGGGCACTTTAGGTCGCCGATAATTGGACATGCGCAAAGTCTGCGCAACCAAGGTTAATTATCGGTAAAGTTAGGTCAGAACGTGAGTTGGATCATCATCCACCCTAACGGGACTATTTGCGGCGCAACCGAATGACCACATCGACAGATGCAATCTCAGCCCCTTCTGGCGCATCAGGCAGATGTTTGATTTCAAGTTGCTCTGACGGCGCGTCCGTCAGTTTTGACGTATCTTCCCAATAAAAATGCGGGTGATCGGTCATATTGGTGTCAAAGTAGCTTTTGGAGCCATCAACCGTAATCTCACGCATCAAACCAGCGTCACAGAATGCACGCAATGTATTGTAAACGGTCGCGAGCGAAACCTTCTCATCCGCATTGGTCGCCGCTTCAAAAAGGCTCTCGGCGGTCACATGCCGGTCCTGCCCATCACCAACCAGCAAAGACGCCAAAGTCATGCGCTGGCGTGTCGGGCGCAGGCCCGCGCCAGACAACCACTGCGTGCTGCGTTCTGTTGCAATCTCGGTCATAAGCACTCTTTTTTGATAACTGTTCTCATCTATATGGGAAGAATATCCCGCGGATCAATTGAAATCCGCAGGAAAATGGTCGGACTTGCCCTGATAAACAACCAAGTGCTAGAGGTCAGGCAACGCAGTCAACAACAATGAGACCCCCTCCATGGCCGATTATCCCTCCAGTTTCGACAAAGAAGACCTGCTGAAATGTTCCAGAGGGGAACTCTTTGGCGAGGGAAACGCGCAGCTCCCTGCGCCGCCCATGCTGATGATGGACCGGATCACGGAGATCTCCGGCGATGGTGGTTTGCACGGTAAAGGTCATGTGGTTGCTGAATTCGATATCACCCCGGACCTGTGGTTTTTTGACTGCCACTTTCCCGGAAACCCGATTATGCCCGGTTGCTTGGGCCTTGACGGTCTGTGGCAGCTCACTGGTTTCAACCTTGGCTGGCGCGGCTGGAAAGGGCGCGGCTATGCGCTTGGTGTCGGCGAAGTGAAGCTGACCGGCATGGTACGCCCCGATCGTAAGATGTTGACCTATAAGGTAGATTTCACGAAAGCCATCCAAACCCGCCGCCTGACGATGGGTGTGGCAAATGGCATTGTCGAAGCTGACGGCGACGTCATCTACCAAGTCACTGATATGAAGGTCGCTCTGTCCGAGAGCTGAACACCAAGAAATACGCCCAATAAGAAGGAGAGGTGCCCATGCGCCGTGTCGTTGTCACAGGTCTCGGGATTGTATCGCCCATCGGGAATAACGCGGAGGAGGTTCTGGCCGCGCTCAAAGCGGGCAAATCCGGCATCGAAGCCGCGCCTGAGATGGTTGCCCACGGGTTTCGCAGCCAGATTGCGGGCACATTGAAAATCGACATCAAAGAGCATGTCGACAAGCGGACGCTGCGCTTCATGGGGCCAGGTGCGGCATACGCGCACATCGCCATGGGACAGGCCATTGCAGACGCTGGTCTGAGCGAAGATCATGTCGTCAACCCGATGACAGGCCTGATCGCGGGCTCTGGCGGGCCGTCAACCTCGGCGATCATGGCGGCACATGAAGTTGTCAAAAACACTGGCTCGACAAAGCGGATCGGGCCATTCGCCGTGCCAAAGGCGATGTCCTCGACCGTCAGCGCGAACCTCGCGACGGCCTATAAGATAAAGGGGATGAATTTTTCGATCACCTCCGCCTGTTCAACCTCTTTGCATTGCATCGGGATGGCGGCACAGCAGGTTGCACTGGGCCAACAAGACATCATGTTCGCAGGTGGCGGCGAAGAGCTGGACTGGACGCTGTCCTGCCTGTTTGACGCGATGGGTGCAATGTCTTCCAGGTATAACGACACGCCAACACGCGCGAGCCGCGCATTCGATGCCGACCGCGATGGTTTCGTGATCGCGGGCGGCGGCGCGATGGTCGTGCTGGAAAGCTTGGAAAGCGCACAAGCGCGCGGCGCCAAAATCTATGCCGAAGTGACCGGTTTCGCGGCGACCTCTGATGGTGCCGATATGGTGGCCCCCTCCGGCGAAGGCGGCGAGCGGGCGATGCGCGGCGCTTTGAAAACCCTGCCAGACGACCGCAAGGTCAGTTACATCAACGCCCATGGCACATCGACACCGGTTGGCGATGTGGGCGAGGTTGAAGCCGTGCGCCGCGTCTTTGGCCAAGGCAGCACCCCGCCGATCAGCTCAACCAAGTCGATGACGGGCCACAGCCAAGGAGCCACGGGCGCGCAAGAGGCAGTCTATTGCTTGCTGATGCTGGAAAACGACTTCATTGCGCCTTCCATCAACGTCGAAACGCTCGATCCGGCGTTGGATCCGGCCGAAATCGCGACGGATCTGGTAGAAAATGCCGGCCTTGATACGGTGATGACAAACTCGTTCGGGTTTGGCGGCACCAACGGCTCTATGTTGCTTTCCAAATTGCGGGACTGATGTGATGACGATTTCAATGCAAGGCAAACGCGGGCTCATTATGGGTGTCGCCAATGAACGCTCGATCGCTTGGGGTATTGCGAAAGCGATGGCCGAGGCGGGTGCTGAACTGGCCTTCACCTATCAGGGCGAAGCTTTTGGCAAACGGTTGGAGCCTCTGGCGCAATCGGTTGGCTCAAACATCATGGTCGATGTGGATGTGACCGATGAAGCCAGCATGGACGCAGCCTTTGCCACGCTGAAAGAGAGATGGGGCACGTTGGACTTTGTCGTTCACGCCATCGCCTTTTCGGACAAGAGCGAATTGACAGGTCGTTTCATCAACACCAGCCGCGAGAACTTCAAGAACTCGCTTGATATCTCCTGCTATTCTTTCATTGACGTCGCTGGCCGTGCGGCTGAGATGATGCCGGATGGCGGCACACTGCTCACGCTGACATATCAAGGCTCAAACCGTGTCACCCCGTTCTACAACGTGATGGGTGTGGCGAAAGCCGCGTTGGAATCCGCGACCCGCTATTTGGCGAATGATCTGGGCCCGCAGGGTATTCGGGTCAACGCGATCAGCCCCGGGCCGATGAAGACCCTTGCAGGCGCGGCCATTGGTGGGGCGCGCAAGACGTATAAGCACACCGACCAAAACGCACCAATGCGATCCAATGCGACGCTTGATGCGGTGGGTGGCACAGCGGTTTATCTGGCGTCTGATGCGGGTGCCTGCACCACGGGCGAGATTATTCGCGTCGATGGTGGGTTCCACGTGCTGGGCATGCCGCAGCCGGATCATCTGGTTTAAACAAACAAGGGTGCACCCGACCTATCGGTCGGGCAGAACCTTTAAGCAGCGTCAATCCCCACGATCTCAATCGCAAAGTTCAAATCTTGCCCCGCCAGCGGGTGATTGGCGTCTAAAGTCACCTCTGTCTCGGTCACTTCAACAACTTTGACCGGCACGACCTGCCCTTGCGGTGTTTGCATCTGCAATTGCGTGCCAACTTCGACGGGAATCTCTGCTGGGATCTGGTCACGCGGAACTGCCTGACGCGCGTCGGGGTTCACTTCACCATAAGCTTCGACACAAGGGACGTTTACGTCAGCAGTATCGCCAACAGCCATACCCGGGATCGCGGCATCAAGCCCTTTGATAATCCGACCGGAGCCCACGACAAACTCCAGCGGATCGCGGCCTTCGGAGCTGTCGAACATCTCTCCGTCATTAAGCGTGCCTTTGTATGTGATCCGGACGGTATCGCCTGCCTTTACCTGGCTCATCTGTCGTACCTCTTTCGTTCATTGCATAAAGCCGGCACCATATTTGCGTGAAACAGGCATTGCAAACCGATCTCCTCTTTTCGGTTGCCGCCCGCCGTGACACGATACCCCAAAAGATCCGAGGACCCGATGCCGATCACTACTTTTGTCTTTGATGCCTACGGCACATTGTTTGATGTCAACTCCGCCGCCGCCCGCGCGGCCCAAGAACCGGCACACCAAGACCTCAAAGAGGTCTGGCCAGCGCTTGCCCGTGATTGGCGGCTCAAGCAGTTGCAATACACCTGGCTCAGAACTGTGGCCGACCGGCATTGTGATTTCTGGCAAGTCACCAAAGACGGGCTTGATTGGGCGATGGAGGCGCATGGGCTCAGCGATGAGAATACACGCGCCAGATTGCTGGCACTCTACCGCGAATTGTCGGCCTATCCAGAGGTTGTAGGAATGTTGAAAGCCCTCAAGGATCGCGGTGTCGCAACGGCGATCTTGTCGAACGGATCACCTCAGTTATTGGACGAAGCTGTGACGTCTGCAGGGCTCGACGGATTGCTCAACGCCGTCCTCAGTGTCGAGGCCGTGGGCGTCTTTAAGCCCCATGCGCGCGTCTATGACCTTGTTTGCCAACTCTTTGGCGGCACACCTGACAACGTCTTGTTTGTTTCCTCAAACGGCTGGGACGCAGCTGGTGCGGCGGGTTATGGGTTCCAAACCGTTTGGGTCAATCGTGCGGGAGAGCCCGTCGACAGGCTCTACGCCAAGCCGCACCATATTCTGTCTGATCTTGCGACGATACCGGAGTTCACCTGATGCCATTTTACACTGCCAACGACGGATGCAAGCTTTACTACTGCGATGAGGGGACGGGCATACCCGTCATCGCGCTGGCGGGCCTGACACGCAATGGGGCCGACTTCGATCATGTGGTCCCGCATTTGCCAGTGCGCCTGATCCGACCCGATTATCGCGGGCGCGGGCAATCCGATTGGGCGGAGCCAGAGAGCTATTCCATCGCGCAGGAAGCCGCTGATGTGCTGGCGCTGATGGATCATCTGGGGCTGGAAAAGGCGGCGATCCTTGGCACTTCGCGCGGTGGGCTGATTGCGATGGTGCTGGCTGCAACGGTGAAGGAGCGTTTGCTTGGGGTGGCACTCAATGACATTGGCCCTGAGATCGCGGACAGGGGTCTTGATGTCATCAAGGAATATATCGGACACAACCCGGCGCAAAAAACCTACGCAGAGGCCGCGGCTTTCCGTGATAAGTCCTGGACCCACTTCAAGAATGTCCCAATGCAGCGTTGGCGGGAGGAAGTCGAAGCGCACTACAAAGAAACCCCCGATGGCCTCGTGATTCGTTACGATCCAAAACTACGAGACGCCGTGCTTGCGGCGGGCGCGCAACCTGCCCCCGATCTGTGGCCTTTGTTTGATGCGCTGGCGGGGCTGCCCATTGCATTGGTCCGTGGTGCAAATTCGGACCTGCTGACAGCCCAAACCGCCGATGAAATGAGCCGACGCCGCCCTGATATGCTGCGCGCCGATGTGCCCGACCGGGGGCATGTGCCTTTCCTTGATGAACCGCAAGCGCTGAACGTGCTTCACACATGGCTGGAGGCCCTGAAATGAACATTCAGATGATCCGTGCCGCCGCCAAGCGCATCGCAGGGCACGCACGGCGCACCCCGATCCTGACCTCCGCTTTCTTGGATGAAATCGCGGGGCGGCGGGTTTTCGTCAAAGCTGAATGTTTGCAGCATACAGGGTCGTTCAAGTTTCGCGGTGGATGGTCAGCCGTTTCTGCGCTCACCGACAACGCTCTCAAGACCGGCGTCATCGCGTTTTCCAGCGGCAACCACGCCCAAGGCGTGGCGCTGGCCGCACGTGAACACGGGGCACCGGCGGTCATCGTGATGCCAGCGGATGCACCTGCCATCAAGATCGGGAACACCCGCGCTTTGGGCGCTGAGGTGGTTCTTTATGACCGCGCAACCGAAGACCGCAATGAAATCGGTGAGCGCCTGTCAAAGCAACGCAATCTGACACTTATCAAACCGTTTGACGAACCGCTCGTTATCGCAGGGCAAGGGACGACGGGGCTTGAGATCGCGCACGACATGATCGCACTTGGTGTGACAGAGGCGAATGTGGTGGTGTGTTGTGGTGGCGGCGGTCTTACCTCTGGCATCGCGCTCGCTTTGGCCGCAGATGCGCCGGGCTTGCGTGTGCGGCCGGCAGAGCCAGAGGGTTTTGACGATGTCACACGCTCGCTCAAATCCGGCAGGATCGAAAGCAACGCACGCCGCGATGGGTCACTTTGCGATGCGATCATCACCCAGCAACCGGGCGATCTGACGTTCCCGATCATGCTGGAACACTGCGGCCCAGGCATTGTTGTCACCGAAGATGAATGCTTGCGCGCGGTCGGACTTGCCTTTGATCGTTTGCGCATTGTGGTAGAGCCGGGCGGGGCCGCTGCACTTGCGGCAGTCCTGTTTCACGCCGATGAATTCACCGGTGATGCGGTGATCGCTGTCGCAACCGGCGGCAATGTCGATGCGCAGGTCTTCGCAAGAGCGTTGGAAACGCTGGCATGACACGGTTCACGATTATCAGCTTCAACGTCAATAACCTGACGACAGTATCGGCCAGATGACGTCTTTTTGCTTGCTGAACGACCTGCTCACGGATGGATCACATCCTGAAGCTCCTGACAACAAACGCGCCTCCGATCATGGGCAGATTATGGCGCATAGGGTGATTGGACCTGACAATGACGGCGCGGCTGATTGACAGACCAGATGGCACGCAGATCCATCTGCGCGATGAGGGCGCGCGTGATGGGCCGGCGGTTGTTTTCTCCAATTCGCTGGGGACGACGCTGCATCTCTGGGACCTGATCTTGCCGCTGCTCCCAGCCGGCTTGCGTATCATCCGTTATGACACCCGTGGTCATGGCGGATCAAGCGTGCCTGACGCGCCCTATTCAATGGGGCAACTGGTTGGTGACGCGGAGGCTGTTTGCGATGCCTGCGGCATCAAAGATGCCATGTTTGTCGGCCTATCGGTCGGTGGCATGGTGGCGCAGGGGTTGGCTGTCAAACGCCCTGATCTGATCCGTGCAATGGTCTTGTCGAATACCGCGGCCAAGATCGGCAATCCCAAGCTCTGGCAAGACAGGATCGCCGTTATCAGTGCCAATGGCATGGCCGCCGTATCCGATGAGGTAATGCGCCGCTGGTTCAGCCGAGGTTTCTACGCAAAACCCGACATGGCCCCGTGGAAAGCGATGCTGGAGGCAACGCAGGTTGCCGGATACTGCGGTGTCAGCGCCGCGATTTCAGGGAGCGATTTCTATACTTCGACAAGTGGTTTACGCATCCCGGCCCTGGGGATCGCGGGCAGCGAAGACGGGGCAACGCCGCCTGATCTGGTGCGCGAAACGGTTGATCTGGTACCGGGGTCACAAATCGCGCTGATCCGGCGCGCTGGGCATTTGCCTTGTGTGGAGCAGCCCGAGGAATATGCAGGGCATCTGAACGCGTTCATAGCGGCAACTGGGCACGTGAGGTAGCAGCAATCGCGCGATCTCATTTTCTGCAGCGGGCAAGTCGATTCAGTGAAATGCCCGCTGATTGATCGAAAGCAGCCCTCAATTATTCGCCGTCAGAGGGTCTATGATCTGGGGAACCTCAGTGATCTTGGCAAAAGGAATACCACTTTGCTCAGAATGCTTCCTGATCTCCTCTTCGCTTTCTGCCAGATAAACACAGAATGTTTTTTCGCCAGCGACATAGGAATGCTGCCACTGAATGCTCGGACCGATATTGGCCAATGCGTTGTTGGATGCGCGTGCGGCACCGCATAATTCCGTCAGTGAAAAGTCCCCGATGCCCGGAATGTCACGTTCAATCATATAGCGTTTCATTGCTGTCTCCCTTTCAATTTGGATGCCATTATGTTGAACGGGAGTTGGACTTTTTCAAAATTCAATTTTCTTTCGCATCTTAAAGGTAGCCTTTTTCATTCACTATTGAATTTTGCGATGATAAAGGTAGGCTTTATTAAATGACAGTAACGACCCATCTCAAATCGCTTCAGGCGCTGGAGCTTGCTGTCCGCGAAGGGTCGCTGAAAGAGACTGCAAAGCGGTTGGGCATTACGCCTGCTGCGGTCGGGCAACGCATTCGATCGCTGGAAGACTACCTTGGGACAGACCTGCTGATGCGCGGCAGATCGGGATTGCAGCCGACGAGTGTGCTCAATCAAGCGATTGCCGATCTTCGCGTTGCCTTTGAGGCATTGGAACGCGTCACCGAAACGCTCGATTTTCAACGCGTGAGCGAAATTCACATCGTAGCGGACCCTGACTGGGCAGAGCTGTGGCTCCTGCCAAGATTGCCCTTGTTTCGCAAAGAACATCCTAACCTGCTTTTTTGTATCAATGGATCTGGCGATGTCCCAGTACGGTTGGGATCGCCTGACCTGCGCATTGAGTGCAGCGACGCTGACGCAGAAGCCCTGTACCACGATCTGCTTGTACCGGTGACCGGGACAGATAACACGCGGCGCATTGCGGATTTTGATCGGGTCTTCCAGATGGAAGGTATGCCGCTTCTGCATCTGTCAGCGCAGCTCGAAAACGAAGACCAACCCGGTTGGGTCGATTGGTTCGAAAAATATGGTCACCGCAAGAGCGGGCCGGATCGTGGCGTCAACTATCCCAACGCACGCATTGCCCTAGACGCGGTCAAGCAGAACGTCGGCTTTTTGGTTTGCCACCTGTCGCTTGTCCTGAATGACCTTGAACAAGGGACCGTAGTGCACCCATTCCCGCTGTCTCAGCATCTTGCTGCAGCGCATCCGTATCGATTGGCGCTGCGCAGAGATGTTATTAACAGGGCGCCAGTGCTGCGTTTTACAGAATGGCTACGCGCAAAATCGCGGGAAACGCAGGCGTCAATTGATGCGGTTCGGAACCAATCCTAACCTAGTGACCTGCGGTGAGGACTGCACAATTTCGGGATTGGGCAGGCAAACCGGAAAGACATTGGTAGATATTGCTAGCCCCCGGTGGGCGGGGCACCCGCCCTGCATGGAACAAACAGAAGATTTCGCGCGGCATTCGGAACGCGTTTCTGACAACGACGGGCCATGTAGACTAGGTCTGCGTTGGCTTGCCAGACTTCCAGTGATGTAAGGGTTTTCGCGGCGGAAGGAGCGAACGCCATAAGGTTATCCCAATGGTTCTCCTACCAGGATGTCATTCCTTGATTTGCTGAGGCGCGCGCATTTGCGCGATTTCAAAATGTCGCCTAGACTATCGTTTGAAGGGTTTGAAACAATTGGTCGCACGTTTTTTCAGTTTCTTGGCTTTGGCATTTGTTCTCTCTTTTTTCGGTGCTGCAAAAGCAAACGCGGAAGGTGTTCTGGACGGTCTAGTCTTTTCTGGCATGATCGGGCCGGCCCAAAATCCGGACTTGGCAGACAGCCTGTATTTTGATGAGGGTCGGTTTTGGTCTGATATTTGCACGCAATGCGGCTTTGCTCCGGGCACTTATGACGCAGCGGAGACCGCGGATGGCATTCGTTTCAGCGGCACGCTCGAAAGCGATAGTCGTGGACGGTTTGACTATGATGGGTTGGTGCAGGATGACGGTACAATCCAGGTTTCGATCACTTGGGAACGGCGCCGTTGGTACTGGACGTCGAGACGCGAGATCGCATTTGTTGGTGCGCTTTCAACGCAGCGCAAAGTCGCGTCACTTGCAGACGTTATTCAGGCCATGCAGTCGCTTGATCCAGAGGGAAATCCGCTATGCGCGCGGTTCTAGACGGTCTCGTTGAAAAACGAAAAGCCATTGCGATCTATGGCTTGTTGATCCTGGGGGGCTGGTTTCTGGGGAACGTCCTGAAAGACTTTGCTGTGCCCGACATGCGTCCCATGAACGAGCCAATGATCCATCGAATGGTCATGGCAGCCTTTGTGGCGTATATCCTGCTCGCTGCCATTCCGTTTGTTCCAGGCGCCGAAATTGGCTTTGCGCTGCTCCTGCTGTTTGGCGGGCAGATTGCGGTCCTGGTATACTTGGGCATGGTTGGCGCGCTAATTCTGTCTTTCGTACTTGCAAGTCTCCTGCCAGCTTCTTTCCTTTCGGGTGCGCTTGATTGGCTTGCGTTGAAAAAGGCGGCGGCGTTCGTCGCTGACCTGAACAATGCGCGCCCTCAGGACCGAGTGAATAAGCTATCGCTGATTTTTCCTTCCAACACAGGCCGAAGTTTGCACCGCTATAGGCATGTCCTGTTGGCGGTCGCACTGAACACGCCGGGAAACTCGTTGCTCGGCGGTGGCGGTGGGCTGGCTTTCATTGCCGGAGCTTCAAGACTATTTTCGTTCCAGGCTTTTGTCGGGGTCGTCGTTTTTGCGGTAGCGCCGGTGCCATTTTTCTTTTTAGTTTTCTGAAAGCGCGACGTCAGCGGTAAGGATTTGGCTGGATGATACGCCAATGAATTGCATGACCGCACCATTCCTTTTGTCCGCCGTTTTGACCATTGGCTGCATCATGGTTTTCATGCAAACGCGGCGCCCGAAACACACGCGCGCTGCGTAAGGTCGCGTTCTGACTTGCACCCGCGCAAAACCCGCCGCAATGTCACCAAAACCACGCTCAACAGGGACCACCCGCATGACTCAAGTGAAAGCCGCCGTTTGCCGTGAATTCGGCGCACCATTGACCATCGAGACAGTCACTCTCGCCGCCCCCAACATGGGGGAAGTCGAAGTGAAGCTGAAAGCCTGCGCGATCTGCCATTCGGACATTTCGTTTATTGATGGTGGCTGGGGCGGGGCACTGCCGGCGGTATACGGACACGAGGCGGCAGGACACATCACCGCAGTCGGTGACGGCGTACGCGGTGTCGCGGTGGGTGATCCGGTGGTCGTCACGCTGATCCGTGCCTGTGGCAGTTGCCCGTCCTGCGCGGGTGGCAAGCCCGTCGCATGTGAAAGTGACATGGCGACCGGACCGATCAGCGGTGAAAATGGTGAACCTTTGCTTCAGGCGATGAACACAGGCGGTTTTGCCGAAAGCGTGGTCGTCGATCAAAGCCAGATTGTGAAATTGCCAGGCGGCATCGGGATGGAGGCGGCGTCGCTTCTTGCGTGCGGCGTTATCACCGGGGTCGGGGCGGTGGTTAATGCCGCTGGTTTGCGCGCCGGTCAGGATGTCGTGGTGATCGGTGCGGGTGGCGTAGGATTGAACGCAATCCAGGGCGCGCGCATTGCAGGCGCACGGCGGATCATTGCAGTGGACATGTCGGAAGAAAAACTCGCTATCGCCAAGGAATTTGGCGCGACGGATGGTGTCCTTGCAACGGACAAGAAACCGTGGCGCGCGGCCAAGGCTGCGATGGGGCGCGGTGCGGACGCGGTGTTCGTGACCGTCGGTGCAATACCCGCCTATGACACCGCGCCGCACTATCTGGCCAGTGGCGGCAAAGTCATCATGGTCGGCATGCCCCATTCGGGCGCGATGTCGACCTATGAGCCGGTGATGCTGGCAGCGACCGGGCAAGGCATGGTTGGCTCAAAAATGGGCGATGTCGTGATTGCCCGCGATATCCCGTGGATGGTCGACCTTTATGTGCAAGGGCGCTTGAAACTGGACGAGCTGATTTCAGGGCGCTGGACGCTTGCGCAGATTAATGAGGCGATTGCCGATACCAAAACCGGCAGCGCCAAGCGCAATGTCATTGTTTTTGATTGATCGAATGGAAGTGGATGATAATCCACGCAACCGGCAAGGAGCCAGAAGATGAAACTCGCCGATCTTGACGTGATTGTCACCGCCCCACCTGCACCGGGATGGGGGGGGCGCTATTGGATCATCCCGAAAGTGACGACAGATACCGGCGTGGTTGGCTATGGCGAATGCTATGCCTCCTCCATCGGGCCAGAGGCAATGAAAGCTGTCATCAAAGACGTGTTTGAGCGGCACATGGCAGGCGAAAGCCCTGAAAACATTGAACTGATGTTCCGTCGTGTCTATTCCGCAGGTTTCACGCAGCGCCCTGATCTGACGGTGATTGGCGCGTGGTCGGGGCTGGAGATGGCCTGCTGGGACATTGTGGGCAAAGACCGGGGCCGCCCCGTCCATGCGCTGATCGGTGGGCGTATGAACGACCGCATCCGGGCCTATACCTATCTTTATCCGCGCCCGTCCCATCCGCTCCCCGACTTTTGGGCCAGCCCTGAAATGGCGGCAGAAGTCGCGCAAGACATGGTCGCGAAAGGCTACACTGCCGTCAAATTCGACCCTGCCGGCCCCTACACGATCCGCGGCGGGCATATGCCTTCGATGCATGATATCTCGCTCTCAGTTGCTTTCTGCAAGGCGATCCGAGAGGCCGTTGGCGACCGCGCTGACCTGTTGTTTGGCACGCACGGGCAATTCAGCACGGGCGGCGCGATCCGGCTGGGCAAGGCAATTGAGCCCTACAGCCCGCTTTGGTACGAAGAACCGATCCCACCGGATAATGTGGCTGAGATGGCGAAGGTGGCCGGCGCTGTGAACATCCCTGTGGCAACAGGCGAGCGGTTGACCACCAAGGCCGAATTCGCGCCCGTGCTGCGCTCTGGCGCGGCGACAATCCTGCAACCTGCATTGGGCCGCTCGGGTGGCATTTGGGAAACCAAGAAGATCGCGGCGATGGCTGAAGTCTATAACGCGCAAATCGCACCGCATCTTTATGCAGGCCCAGTGGAATGGGCGGCAAATGTGCAGTTATCTGCGTCGATCCCGAATATTCTGATGGAGAA
>NZ_JBELFI010000016.1:0-32567 GCF_042093035.1 Yoonia sp.
CGACCCCTTGATTCGTAGTCAAGTACTCTATCCAACTGAGCTACCAATCCGCGTGAGGTGCGATTTAGCGGGGCCTGCGCGCCGATGCAAGGCCCAAATCGAAAACATTGCTATTCTGCTGCCGGGGCAAGTGCCAGATCCGCCTTGGGGAGTTGGATAACAAAAGTCGTGCCAGTTTCATCGGTCCTTTCCAACTCAAGCCGCCCGCCGTGACCGCGCAGCAAATCCGCAGCAATCACGAGCCCGAGACCTGAGCCGCCCTTGCGGACACCACCTTGGAAAGGTTGGAAAAGGTGTTCTTGCGCTTTCTTTGGCAGACCCGGGCCAGTGTCGGTAATCTCCAGCCGCCAGCTCTGGTCGTCCTCACTAGCGCGCAGACAGATTTCACCCGGTTGCCCGGTTGCCATGATCGCCTGACGCGCATTGCGCACCAGATTAAAGATCACGCGGAACAATTGTTCGCCATCGGCCCGCAGGGTCATTGAAGCGGGGATGTCTTCGGCAAAAGATAACGGATAATCACCTGCTGCCAGACGCTCACTGTCGATCACATCTGCCACGACGCCGGACAGGTTGATGCGCGACAGCATTGGTGCGGGTTCATCGACCCGCCCGAAGGCAAGCGTCGTTTCGCAGAGGTTTACGGCGCGCGTGATTGAGTTGACCAACTTGGGCGCCATCCGTTTCACCAGCGGATCATCGGATGATTCAATCCGGTCTGTAAAGAGCTGCGCCGAGGTCAGGATATTGCGCAAATCATGGCTCACCTTTGCGACCGCGCCGCCAAGCTGCGCAAGGCGCTCCTTTTGTTTGAGCGCACTGGTCAGTTGCTTCTGCATCATTTGCAGCGCCTCTTCGGCGTCGCGCAATTCGGTGACACCCGCAGACGGTGTGATGATTTTGCGTGCGTCCTCGGGGGCCTGCGCATAGGATTGCATATGCGTGACCACACCCTTGATCGGTCGCACCAGCAGGTATTGGACCGCGACAAACAGCAGGCTGGCCGTGATGATCGAGATAAAAGCGGACAACAGAAGAATGTTGCGTCCATAAGCCAGCAAAGCATCGCGCAGTGGCATTTCATCCATGGTCACTTCAATCAACAAACCACCGCCGCGCACAGGGTTGCCGATGACGCGGATGATCCGGTCCTGGGGTTTCACCAAGGTCGATAATGCATCTGCGATCAGCGTCATACTGCTTGGGTTGCGCAAATCGAACGTCGCCGATATCGGCGCAGGAATGGGCGACGACAGCGCCAGCTGGCGGATTTCATCACGGCGCAACACTACGTTGTAGACCTCTGCGTTGCGCAGCAGCTCTCCCTCAAGGGCGCGGCTAATCATGTCATCCGCCTCCAGAGCGAGCGATGCAATCTGTGCCCGCTCAAGGCGCGCCAGCAGGTAGTCCTCACGAAACCGGGCGACGGACGGCACGAAGATGAAAACCTCCGCCAGCATCACGAAGATGACCGTGAGCATCAGAAATCGACCTGAAAGAGAGTTGGTCATGGTTCCTCGGGTTTAGGCTTATGGCAGCCAGCGCTGCACAAAGCCGACAATACGCTTTACCTTGTCGCTTTCAAAGAGTCTTGGGCTAAAGTAAGCCCCCGCTGCCCGTTTATTGACCTCGCTGACCGTCGGATAGGGCAGAACCGTGTTCGCAATTGCGGACATCTTCATGTTGTTCGCGATGGCCATGGCCCACATGCCGATCAGCTCTCCTGCCAGATGTCCCGCGATAGAGACCCCCACGGGGCGGCCCTTTACGACCATCACTTTAATCAAACCTTTGTTTTTACGCTCGGCGATCAATCGGTCGTTGTGATGGAAATCAAAGCGGACCACCTCAAGACGCGGGCCATATTGCTTTTTGGCTTGTGCTTCGGTCAAACCGACCTGCGCAAGTTCGGGATCTGTGTAGGTCGCCCAAGGGATATGCGAGGTGCGTTGCTTAGAGGGTAATCCAAAGAGCATGGACCGGATCAGAACCCCGGCATGGTATCCCGCCACATGCGTGAAATGCAGCCCACCCGCGACGTCACCTGCCGCGTAGACTTTCCTGTTCGTAATCGACCGCAAGTCGTCACCCACCTTTAGGCCCGCGCGGTCATGCGCGATGCCGCCTTTGTCCAGATCAAGCTTATCGGTGTTTACCTTGCGCCCGACGGCCATCAGCAAATGCGATCCGGTGAAATCGCCCTTAGGTGTGTGCACGGTAATCGTGTCGCCGTCGCCGCTGATCTTCTCGGCTTGGGCTTCTTCAACAATGTTGATCCCTTCAGCTTTGAGGTTATCGAGAACAATCGCCGCCATTTCAGGATCATCCTTGCCGAATGCCCTTACGCCTTCGATCACGGTGACCTCACACCCCAGACGCCGGTGTGCCTGCGCCATTTCCATCCCTATTGGGCCGCCGCCTATGACGATCAGATGCGCGGGCTTTTCGCGTAGATCAAAAATGTCTTCGTTAGTGTAGTGCTTGACGGTGTCCAATCCGGGGATTGGCGGCACAAATGGGCCGGAGCCTGTCGCGACCACGAAACGGCGTGCTTTGATGATGGTGTTGCCGGCCTGCACCTCTGTTTTTGAGATGAACGCCCCGAATTCTGAGATCACGTGGACGCCCAGCCCCTCAAACCGCTCAACGCTGTCCACTGGTGCGATCTGGGCGATCACGTCATGGACGTGGTCTTTGGCCGCCGCATAGTCCACCTGTGCTGCGACCTCGCCAACGCCGTATTTTGCGCCGTTCGACATGGCATGTGCCTGCTTTGCCGATGCGATCAGAGCCTTGGAAGGCACGCAGCCATAATTCAAGCAATCGCCGCCCATTTTGTGGCCCTCAATAAGGACAACCTTTGCGCCCATCTGGACCGCACCCGCTGCGATCGACAGGCCACCAGAGCCGCCGCCAATGATGCAAATATCAGTTTCGATCCGGTTCATGGCTTACAGCCCTTTCTTGCCGCGCAGGGCATTGATGGCGATCGGCAGGGCCGCAAGGACACACAGGCCGATGATGGGCAGAATGATCTGCGGCTCAAAGATAATGCCGAGGTTTGGGGTTTCACCGCGGGCGAAGACCTCACCCAGACCTGCGCCGACGGATGTGTAGACAACAGCGCCCGGAATAATGCCAAGGAAGGTCGAGATCACAAAGCGATGCAGCGGTACTTCGAGAAACGACGGGATCAGGTTGGCAAGAAAGAACGGGACCGCTGGCACCAGCCGGATCAGGAAAAGCATCGACCATTGGTTCTCGTCGATGCCGTCCTTGATCTTTTTGACGGTCCCTTCGGAATTTTCCAGCTTCCTGCCGAGGCTTTCACCGAACCCCCAACGCGCCGCGAGAAAGATTGCTGTGGCACCTATCGTCGCACCGGTCATATTGAAAAGGGCGCCGGGGAACGTCGCAAAGAGGAAGCCGCCGGTCAGTGTCGCAATCGTCGCACCGGGCAAGGAGAACGCGACAATGACGACATAAGTCATGGTAAACCCCAGAACCGTCAGGAAATAATTGGCATCCCGGAAGGCAATCAGGCCTTCGCGGTTCGCGGCCAGTGCCTCAAACGACAGGTAATCGCGCAGGAAGTAGGCCCCGAGAATGGCAGCGATGCCGATCACAATGATCGGCAGTCTTTTCAGGACTGGATTGGCGGAGGCTTCGGTCATATCTGTCATCTCTTCATCCTGGCGTTGCATATTTGCGTTGACCTTTAGATGAACCGTTCCCTGCCATTGCGATACCCACATCACGGCCCATTGATGCAGCGCACCCCCGATGTTTCAGTTTTGCAGGTTTCGACCACGAAGATTGAAACATTTGAGCAGTTGGAATTGTGCGAAATGTTGCAGTTTCACCCCCCCCGGCGCGTTGACATGTGCGGGGGGCACCTCTAAAGGACGGATCTGAAATGTAGTTCGGCTTCGAATCCCCGTTTTCGGGATTTGGCCATTAACCGGAGGACACGCAATGAAGCGTACGTTCCAACCATCAAACCGCGTTCGCAAGAACCGCCACGGGTTTCGCGCACGTATGGCCACAAAAGCTGGCCGCAAGATCCTGAACAACCGCCGCGCCAAAGGCCGCGCGAAGCTGAGCGCGTAAGCGCCAGATATTGTTTTGACCGATTTGAAACCGCCGGTTGGGCCTACGACAGGCACTCCGGCGGTTTCCGTTTGTCTGGATGTCCTCAAAAAGCGCGCTGACTTTGTGCGGGCCTCCAACGCCCGCCGCCACGCCACCCCCGGTATCCATCTCCAAGCACGCAAACGCCGCGCAGGCGAAGCAGAGGGCATCCGTACCGGCTTCACCTGTTCCAAGAAAGTCGGCAACGCCGTGGCGCGCAATCGCGCCAAGCGTCGCCTGCGTGAGGTTGCGCGGGTTGTCTTGCCGCAGTTAGGCCGGGAAGGGTGGGACTATGTACTGGTCGGGCGCAAAGACACCACGGCCACGCTTCCTTTCGAACAACTGCTTGCGGATATGCGCCGTGCGATTAGAAAGGTGCATGGATGACACCGCTTGCCTACATCATATCCTTGCCCGTGCGGGCCTACCGGGTCGTCCTGTCGCCTTGGGTCGGGATGAGCTGCCGCTATCAACCGACCTGTTCCGCCTATTCGCTTGAGGCTCTGGAGAAACATGGCGCGATCAAAGGGAGCTACCTGACCGTGCGACGTATCCTGCGTTGTCATCCTTGGGGTGGGTCGGGGATTGATGATGTGCCGGACTAAGTCCGCTCATTTTTCAAAGGAAATCGTCACAACCGCGATATCGACCCCGAAGCGTTTGACGTAAGCGAGGTTGAGCAACCGGTCCTCTGTCAGCAACCACATCCAATCGTCAAAGCTGACGCGCATCGTCTCGGTTTCTCCCCGGCAGAGGGGATCGGCAAATCGATCTCATAGGTCCAGTTGAAACGGTCACCGTCTTCGATGCCTGTGGCCTCTCCGATCACGCCGGGGGCCGTGCCAGCCCAAATATCATCGCCTGTTTTTGTCAGCGTCCAGATGCGTTGTTCTGTGGCGCCATCCTCATAGACAAAATCTTCGATCAGACGCAGCCGTTCTCCGTCCCAGTCACCGTCAATTGTGACCACAAAGCTGCGGCGGACGGTGCCAAAGACATCCTGAAACTGCCCATAAGCGGTCAATTCGCCGTCAAAGAACTCCTCGAGGTTCAACTGACGATCGCTGAGGCTGGGATCATCGAAGGACGGTTTTCCGGTGCAAGCGGCAAGGAAGGCGACGGCAGCAGTCAAGATCAAGCGCATCGATATCTCCGGCAAAGTTTCTTTTGATACGCATCAGTTGGGCGAATGGATGCGATTATGTTGTGAAGGCGGCGACATCGTTCACGCCTTAAATTTGCCCGGATTGTGATGAAAATGATGTCTGTTCGCCAAGAAAACGGGCATGATCCGCGTGGATCAAGCTATCGATGCGTGAATGTGGAAAGATTTTTCGCAGCCAGGAGTTAAGAGCGGCCAAGTGTCGCTCAACAGTCATTAATCTGAGGTCTGCGCCGTATTCTACAGACCAGAAGAGCGTCTAAACAGCAGTTAAGTTTGTCCGAGCTTTGCCAGCTTCGAATGTGTGACGAGTTATTCAAAAAAGATCAGACCCGCTTGGATATGCCGGAGTAAGGTTATGAAGATGACACGAATAGCAACCTCTTTGTTGTGTACGGTGGCGCCCGTCGCTGTTCTGGCGCAGGAAGTGACGCTCGCGTCGCCGGATCAGTTTATCAGTGTCGCCGGAGAGATCATCGATTACGACGGTTTCATGGTCCGTATCGAGACAGCGGTTGGCGCAATCAGCTTGCCAGCCTCCGAAGTCATTTGCCTCGGTGAAGGGTGCTACGACGTCATTGCCAACAACAATTTCGGCCTCACGGCTGATGCATTCATTTCAGTGATGGCGCGTGCGGAAGCCCCTGCCGCAGCCGCACCTGAGAGTGATTTCACCATCGCGTTTGGCGCTGAGAACGCAAGTTCGGTCTACGCCGCCTTGGTCAACGGCTTTGCCGCATCTGGCGCTGTAGCCGATGTGGAAATCTCGGCTGATGGTGTTGTGGCGCTCTCCGATCCGGAAACCGGTGCGGAGGTCAGCCTGACCCGTAGCGACAACGCGGCGGCTGCCGATATGACGATATCTGCGGTTTCCCTCGAAGGGACAGCGCCGCTTGCATTTAATGACGTTAATGGCTGGGCCGATGCTGAAAGCATGAGCCATCACCTTTTGGGATTGCGGGCATTTACGGTCATCGCAGCCCCCACCGCGGGTATCGACAGGATTTCTTTGACGGATTTGGCGCGCGTTTATGCGGGCGAGGTTTCGAACTGGTCACAGATTGGCGGTGCGGATGTAAGCGTTCTGGCGTTGCAGCTCCCGCGGACGTCGTCGGTGCGCACAGAAATGGAGGCGCTTGTCATGGCCCCTCTGGGCAAATCCATTGCAGGGAATGTTCTGACGATGGCCGATGAAACCGGGATCGCCGCCTCAATAGAGCAGTTTCCCGGCTCTATCAGTATTGTCAGTACCGCCAACCCCAGTGATGCCCTCAGCATTCCAGTTGTCGGTGCATGTGGCGTCGCAGTTGCTGCGACACCATTCAATATCGCATCGGGTGATTATCCACTGATCCGGCCAGTGATGGCGCGCTTTGGTTCGGATACGCAGAATGCGCTGGTGACCCAAATGTTTGACTACGCGGCCAGTCCTGCAGGTCAGGACTTGATGAGTAATGCGAATCTGATGAGCTTTGAAGCACAGCAGCAAGATAGCGCGTTGAAGAATGCGCGTCTGGGCGGGTTGCTGGACGCTGAGCTCGATGACACCCAGCGCAATGCCGCGGCGCAGATGTTCCAGATATTGTTCAACGCTGACCGTTTGTCGCCCACCATGATAGGTGCCCCCACAAGTGCCGCAGAGGCTGCTTGGAACCGCGCGATGCTGCAAAGCGTGATCGCCGCAATGTCTGATCCGGCAAATGCCGGTCGAGAGATCATCCTTGTCGGCAAGGGCGCAAGTCAGGCAGGCAGCCAGGCAGCCATCGACGCATCCGATGCCGCCGCCCAGTCGCTGCAGGATGCATTGACCACGGCAGCGGGCGATCTTGTCACCTCTGGCGCATTTACGATCACCAGCTATGGCTTTGGCGATGTGTCACCTGCGACTTGCACAGATGGGCAAGTCGAAAGCACAGCGTATGCGCGGGTCGAAGTCTGGATCCGCTAGACGTCCCCAAGACCCGCAGAGTGCCACGCTAACATGTTTCAACACAGCTTTTTGTTATCTTGCCAATTTGTGCGGGCACGTTATCGGCTAGCAGGGTGCATGATATCGCTTATCGGGCGATCACATGCTGTTGTTTGCATCATCAAAGGGGTGCATTTCGACGCCCTAGGACATAGGTAGACCACATGGCAAAACGCATCGCATATCTGATAATAGCAGCGGCACTGGCGCTCTATGCGGGGGCCGCTTCGGCGCAGTCTCTGACGCTGTCGCAAATCTCAGGTTATTTGAACCAAATGGAAACCGCCAAGGGCAGCTTTACACAGATCAATTCCGATGGCTCTTTGGCCACGGGTCAAATCTATATCAAGCGTCCGGGACGGATCAGATTTGAATATAACCCGCCTGCGCGGTCGCTGGTTTTGGCCAGTGCAGGAACCGTGGCGATCTTTGACCCGCGTTCCAACACCGGACCAGAGCAATACCCGCTGAGCCGGACCCCATTGAGTATTCTCCTGCGCCGGAATGTCGATCTGGAAAATGAAAACATGGTGCGCAATATCGTCTCTGATGGGGAAACCACGACAGTGACGGCGCTGGACCCTGAGAATCCGGATTACGGCAGCATCCAGTTGGTGTTTTCTGCGGATCCGATCATGCTGCGCCAATGGATCGTGACGGATGATCTGGGGACACAAACGACAACGGTTCTCAACGATCTCGAGGTTGGAACGCCGATCAACAGCGTTTTGTTCAACATCCAGCAAGAAATCAGCAAACAGGGCAACTGAGCCGCGATTGGCGCCGTGACGGCGGACTTGGAGCCGCCGTCATCTTGGTAATTATCAGCGTTTCCGGCAGCTGCGCAGCTGCTGGTCATATAAAACCGCGCGCGCCTCGACCTCGTTCGCGATCCGCACCAGCCAGTTTTTTGATCGCCATGTGCCACGCAAGAAACCGGTGCGCCCATCGTGATAGGCAAGGTACTGATTGCGTGTGTCGGTGATCGGTACGCCGGTTTCTTCAACCGTCAGGCTCATGTACCAGCCCATGAAATCGGCAGCGTCCCGGATGTCGTCGCGCCTTGCAAAGCGGCCACCGGCTTCCTGTTGATATTCCCTCCACGTGCCATCGAGCGCCTGACTGTATCCAAGAGCTGACGACTGGCGACCCACCGGAATCACGCCCAATGCATAGCGGTGTGGCGGGCGGTTGTTGCCGATGAATTTGCTCTCCTGATAGATGATCGCCATCATGGAGGGCACTGGCACACCGTATTTTCGCTCCGCCGCGCGGAAAGCTTGCAGGTATTCTGGGCGCTCTGACACGATGCTGCACGCATTATCAAGGTTTCGTGGCGCCGAATAATTACCCGACCCCGCGCAACCTGCAAGGAACAGCAAAAATGCCATGGCGCGAAAGTTTTTGCTCATCTGCCTCTCGCTTTATTTTGTTTTTTTCCAAGCATAGCGTGTTGCGGGTGATCTGGGAATCCCCTTTGCGCGCGGGGCCAGATCACAATTGCGAGGATCATTACTTGTGCTGCGCCACGCGATCATAACATGAACGGTTTTCAGCACCGCCCAGGCTGCGTCCACAGACTGTTTCCAAGTTTCTTGCGCCTTGGGCGTAGACTTTGCACCTGTGGCAGCCATATAGAAGGGCGAGGCCCGTTCAATGTTTAAAACACACGCCAAATACCACCTTGGTCAGGTGGTCCGCCACCGTAAACATCCCTTCCGAGGGGTGGTTTTTGACGTGGATGCGATATTTTCGAACACCGACGAATGGTACAACGCCATTCCAGAGGACAGCCGCCCAAAGAAGGACCAGCCGTTTTACCACCTGCTGGCAGAGAACGATCAGAGCTTCTATGTCGCTTATGTCTCAGAGCAGAATCTTGTCGCAGATTATTCAGGTGAACCAGTGGATCACCCTGACCTTGATGATCTCTTCGGCCCATTTGAAGACGGCCACTATCCGCTACAGGCGCAGCTCAACTAGTCCCTAAACGCAACGACGTCATGACGCATGACGCCCAACCCTTCGATTTCGGCAGTCACGACATCTCCCGGTTTCAGGAACTGAGGCGGCCTTTTGCCAATGCCAACACCCGGCGGTGTGCCTGTCATAATCAAATCGCCAGGCAGCAATGTGACGCATTGGCTGATATGGGCGATGATCTGCCGCACCGAGAATATCATCGTCCTGGTGTTACCCTTTTGCATTTGGCGATCATTGACGAACAGTGAAACGGACAGGTCATGCGGGTCCGTCACCGTGTCCTTGGTCACAAGATATGGTCCGATCGGGGCAAAACTGTCGGCTGACTTGCCTTTCACCCATTGTCCGCCCATCTCCAACTGAAAGGCGCGCTCAGAGACGTCATTGGCCACGCAATACCCCGCCACATGATTGAGCGCGTCATCTTCGCCCACATGCAGCGTGCGGCTGCCGATTACCAGGCCCAGCTCACATTCCCAGTCGGTCTTGTGCGCACCTTTGGGAATAATGATTGGGTCATTGGGGCCAGTGACTTTGCAGGCCTTCATGAACAAGATCGGATGCTCAGGAATTGCCATGCCCATTTCTTCGGCATGATCGTAATAGTTCAGGCCGATGCAAAAGACACGGCCCACATCCGCGAGGAAGGGTACGTATTCACCGCTGACCTTTGGCAGGGCAGCCAGATCAAGTGCCGCCAGCCCCGTCAGTCCCTCAGGCCCAATTTGGGCCGCCGTCAGATCACCAATGTGATCCGAAAGATCGCGCAGGACACCGTTGCCGTCCATCGCAGCGGGCTTGATCCCGCCCGCAGTTCTGACACGGCATAATTTCATCGAATGACCCTTCATATTGTTCGCACCCCGTCGTAGAGCAACGCCTTGGGGGTGGTCAACGCGCAGGGTCATGTTACATCCAAGCCTAAGACCAAAAAGGATGCCAAAATGCTCGTTGTTGTCTCGCCCGCCAAATCGCTTGATATGGACCCGGTTGATGTGGTCGCCACCGCCCCTGATTTTCAAGACGACGCGGTGCGGCTTTCGAAAACAGCGAAAAACCTGACCTTGAAAGCGCTCAAAGACCTGATGAGCATTTCTGATGATCTGGCGCGATTGAACCGTGACCGGTTCAAAGCCTTCGTCGCCACACCAGAGCCAGCGGCGACAAAGCCCGCAGCACTCGCTTTCAACGGCGACACCTATCAGGGTCTGGAGGCAAAGAGCCTGTCGCAAGATGACCTCGCGTGGGCGCAGGATCACTTGCGTATTCTATCCGGACTCTATGGTATTTTGCGCCCGCTGGACGCGATCCAGCCTTACCGTTTGGAAATGGGCAGCCGCCTCAAGACGCGCCGCGGCAAGACCCTTTACGATTACTGGGGCGATACGATTGCAGAGGCATTGAACGCGCAGGCCGCAACTGTCGGCACCGGCACGCTCATCAATTGTGCCAGTCAGGAATACTTCAGCGCCGCTGATCGCAAGGCGCTGAAGCTACGGGTGATCACGCCTGCGTTTATGGAAGTTAAAGACGACAAGCCGCGCATCGTCAGCTTTTTTGCCAAACGCGCCCGTGGTGCGATGGCCCGCTACATTGTTGAAAACCGCGTGACATCGCCGGATGGGGTCAAGGATTTTTCCTCTGGCGGTTACGCCTATGAGCCGGACCTCTCTGAGGGCGACAGATGGGTGTTCTTGCGCGATTACCCGACTTGATTGGTGATGAAGGTCGCCATCATAGGGCAGGGCGCGATTGGGCAGTTTGTGCGGCGCCATTTGGCCGCGCATGACATCATGGAAGTCGCGCGGATCGTGCGCCCCGGCAAGGAGGCTGACGGGATTGGGGACGTCCCGCCATCAATTTCTGATCTGCGTGACTTGCCGCAAACACCTGACCTGATCGTTGATTGCGGCGGCCATGCCGCATTGGCCGCGTATGGGCCGGTGGCGCTGGGCATGGGCATTGACGTGCTGACCGTTTCACTGGGCGCATTGGCGGATAAGGCATTGACACAGAGCTTGCATGATGCCGCAAGCAAGGGAAATGCACGGCTCCATCTGACCAGTGGTGCAATTGGTGGGCTTGATGCGCTGCGTGGCGCGCGCGCGGGCGAGATTGCGAAAGTCATGTATACCGGGCGCAAGCCGCCCAAAGGCTGGGCCGGATCGCCAGCCGAGGCCGCGTTGGATCTTGCCGCACTCACTGCACCTGCGATCCATTTCCAAGGCTCGGCGCGCGAGGCGGCACTGGCTTACCCCAAGAACGCCAATGTCGCGGCGGCTGTCGCATTGGCTGGCATCGGTCTGGACGCGACCGAAGTTGCGCTCATCGCTGATCCGACGGTCAGCGCAAACATTCATGAAGTGCAGGCCACGGGCGCATTCGGCAGCTTCCACTTTACAATTTCCGGCAATGGCCTTTCCGGCAATCCGCGAAGTTCTGCGCTTGCGGCAATGAGCGTTGTCTCAGAGCTGGTTGAGCGTCAAAAACGGATCGGTTTCTAGAAATCTGCTGCAATGCGCATATCACGCAGCGGGCGCACCGCCTTGATTGCGGCTTCATAGAGCGGATCGGCCTTATACGCTGCGAGCGCCTCCGCGTTGGCGAATTCGGCGTAGACCACAACGTCAACCTCGGATGACAGCGCATCGTTCTGGGTGTTCTGGCGCACCTCGAAAGCGCTGCAATGGGGGATATCGGCAAGCAGTTTCAATCCGGCAACAATGCGCGGAATGTCCGCCTTGTCCTTGGCGCTGAAGAATACCACGTGGCGCAGGGTCGGGCGGTCAGTCACGTCATGACGCTTTCAATTGCAATGGTAGATGGGCAGTTTCAAACACGCCCGCCCGCCTGCTGCAAGTGTCAGGTGTCAAATCCGCTCAATCGCGAGTGCAATGCCCTGACCGCCCCCGATGCACATTGTAATCAAACCGCGCCTTGCGCCGGTGCGTTCAAGCTCATACATCGCTTTGACTGTGATAATGGCCCCTGTTGCGCCGACCGGATGGCCCAATGCAATCGCCCCGCCATTGGGATTGACACGGGCCGGATCAAAGCCGAGCTCCTTTGATACGGCCAAGGCTTGCGCGGCAAATGCCTCATTGCTTTCGATCACGTCAAAGTCTGCGACAGTCAGGCCGGTCTTTTCCAAAAGGCTGCGCACTGCGGGAACGGGCCCAATCCCCATCACTTCAGGGCGCACACCCGCATGGGCATACCCCAATATGCGAAACCTCGGTGTAAGCCCTGCTTTTTCTGCCGCGTCTGCGGTGGCCAGCACAACAGCCGCCGCACCATCATTGATACCGGAGGCGTTTCCAGCCGTGACCGACCCATCCTTCTGGAACACAGGCCGCAGACCACCCAGCACCTCCAATGTGGTGGTTTTGGGGTGTTCATCGCGCGCGAAATCCACCATCTCACGGCGCTTTTTCACGGGAACAGTCACGATCTGATCGTCAAAATATCCCGCGTCAATCGCTGCGGCGGCGCGCTCTTGGCTTTGCAGGGCGAATGCGTCTTGATCGGCGCGCGATATATCATGCTCAGCAGCAACATTTTCCGCCGTGACACCCATATGGCCCGTCCCGAAGGGACAACTGAGCGCGCCCAGCATCATATCTTGCGTCACGATATCGCCCATCTTCGCACCCCAACGCTGATCGGGGATGATGAAAGGCGCGCGGCTCATGTTTTCGGTGCCTCCGGCAAGCCCAAAATCGGCGTCACCCAGCATCAGCGACTGGATCACGCTCACGATTGCCTGCACCCCCGATCCGCAGAGGCGGTTGACGTTCATCGCGGGGCTCGCATTGGGGACGCCGGCGTTTATCGCGGCAACGCGGCTGGCATACATGTCTTTGGGTTCGGTGTTGATAACATGGCCGAAGGCCACATGCCCGATCTTTGCGCCCTCAACGCCAGCGCGCGTCATGGCCTCCTTTGCGACGATTGTGCCAAGCGCGATTGGTGTTGTTCCAGCCAGTGATCCACCAAAGGCGCCAATAGCCGTGCGCGCGCCGCCCAAGATAACGATGTCTGTCATGTCATTTTCCTTTCCGTCTTTTTGGCCAATCCAACATGCCATAATTGGGAAAGCCAGTAAAACGTGACGGCAGCCACTGTTTCCTTCCCAAGCGGCTGCTTTATCTTGATAACAAAGGCGAGGGACAAATGCTGCTATCGGTCAATGACATTCACAAGACGTATCAAACTGCCGATGGCCCGTTTGCGGTGCTGCGTGGCATTGATCTGACGCTGAAAGCAGGTGAAACGCTCGCGCTGACTGGCGAATCAGGTAGCGGGAAAAGCACGCTTTTGCACCTGATCGGCGGGCTCGACGGACCGGACCGTGGTGAGGTCTGGCTGGCGGGACAAAACATCGCGACGATGGATGATGACGGGCGGGCAGCGCTCAGGCGCGGCACCGTCGGCGTGGTTTTTCAGCAATTCAACCTGATCCCAAGCCTGCGAGTAGCCGACAATATTTCCTTTCAGGCCCGCCTTGCCGGGCAAGAGGATCAGGCATGGTCGGCAGAGCTTGCCGAGCGAATGGGTCTGCGCGCGCATTTGAACAAATACCCCGAACAGCTTTCAGGTGGCCAGCAGCAACGGGTGGCAATCGCGCGCACCCTGGCACCGAAACCACGTCTGGTTTTGGCGGATGAACCGACGGGCAATCTTGATGAGACGACCGCATCAACGGTCATGGATCTGATGCAGGAACTGGTGGCCGAAACCGGTGCAGGGTTGCTTATGGTGACGCATTCAGCGGGGCTCGCCGGACGATTGGCGCGCCGTTTGCACCTCAAGGCAGGTCGCATCGTATGACAAGCCCGGCCCTTCACGCGCTCGTCTCGCATTGGTGGCGCAATCCGTTGCAGCTTTTCACATTGCTTGCTGGTTTGGCGCTGGCGACCGCCCTTTGGTCAGGGGTGCAAGCCATCAATGCAGAAGCACGGACAAGTTATGATGCTGCGGCGGCCACTCTGGGAGAGGGGCAGTATGACCGGCTGGTCCGCCGCGATGGTCAGCCGATGGCGCAACAGACCTACATCGTCTTGCGGCGGTCCGGCTGGTTGGTGAGCCCTGTCGTGCAGGGGCGGCTAGATGGCGGCGTGCGCATAGTTGGCGTCGAACCTTTGAGCGCGCCCGCAGGCATCACACCTGTCTCACCGGGCGAAGCTGCGGAACTGGGCAGTTTCTTCAGTTCCGAAGGGTTGCTTTTTGCCAACGCGGAAACAGCCGAACGGCTTGTTGGGCTTGATGTGATTATCAATCCCGATATTGCCCCCGGCACGGCTGTAACTGACATTGGCGTGGCCCAGCGCCTGCTTGGAATGCAGGGGCAGGTCGACAGTCTTATCGTCCTGCCGGACCAACCGCTCGGGCGGTCGGATATTGCCGCCGCTGCCCCTGAACTGAGCTTGCAGCTTGCGCAAAACGGCAGAGATATCGCGCGCTTGACCGATAGTTTTCAACTCAACCTGACGGCCTTTGGGCTTTTGTCATTTGCGGTAGGTATTTTCATCGTCAACGGCGCAATCGGACTGGCATTTGAACAGCGCAGACCAGTTGTGCGCACCATGCGCGCGCTGGGGGTGCCATTGCGACGCTTGATTGGCCTTATGGTGGCCGAGTTGATGGTTTTCGCGTTGATAGCAGGGGTTATTGGCATCGCTCTGGGCTATGTGATAGCGGCACTCTTGCTGCCGGACGTGGCCGCAACGCTGCGCGGGCTTTATGGGGCAGATGTATCGGGGACGTTGCAACTACGCTTATCGTGGTGGCTTTCGGGTCTCGCAATTGCATTCGGCGGAACGGCAATGGCCGCGAGCGGGGCGCTCTATCAAATAAGTAAAATGCCTCTGCTTGCGGCAGCCCAGCCGCGCGCTCTGGCGATGGCTGCGGGCAGGCGCGCGCGTCTTCAGGGGGTCATGGCGGCTGTCTTGCTGGCAGCTTGCACCGTCCTGATTTTCACTGCCGAGAGCTTGATCGGCGGTTTTGCGTTGCTGGCAACCTTGTTGATCGGCGCTGCATTGGCCTTGCCAATCATCCTGAACGCGGCCTTGGCCGCGATGAGCGCTCGGGCGGGCTCTGTCACCGGGCAATGGTTCTGGGCTGATACCCGCCAGCAATTGCCCGGTCTATCGCTGGCCTTGATGGCGCTTTTGCTGGCCATGGCGGCCAATGTCGGAGTGTCCACGATGGTTTCCAGCTTTCGGCTCACGTTCACGGAATTCCTCGATCAACGTCTCGCCTCGGAACTTTACGTGCGCACCGAAAATGCGGCCCAGTCGGATGCTTTGGTTGCATTCGCACAAGGCCGCGTTGATGCGGTCCTGCCGATCCAGAGCGCGGAAATCTCCTTGGCCGGACAACCGACCGAGGTTTTCGGCGCCCGTGACCACGCAACCTACCGTGATTTCTGGGTGTTGTTGGACAGCGCTGATGGCGCTTGGGACACGACATTTGCCGGTCAGACGGCGCTTATCAATGAACAACTCGCCCGGCGCGGAGGTCTTGGCGTTGGTGATCGCGTCACGGTTGACGGACAGCTGTTCGAGGTCGCTGGTGTCTATGGAGATTACGGCAATCCTATTGGCCAGATGGTGATTTCGGAAACTGTCTTTGCTGCGCTCTTCCCGAACGTATCACCGCAAAACTATGGATTGCGGATGCCCCCGGCAGAGGTCGGAGAGTTCATCGCTGACTTGACGTCTCAGACAGATATTCCCGTCGGCCACACGGTCGATCAGGCACGGATCAAGGCAATCTCGGTGGAAATATTCGAACGAACTTTCACTGTGACGACCGCGCTGAATATTCTGACGTTGGCTGTGGCGGGATTTGCGATCTTGATGAGCTTGCTGACATTGGCGGCGATGCGGGTGCCGCAGTTAGCCCCTGCGTGGGCAATGGGCATGACCCGCAGACAAATTGGCCGATTGGAGTTGCTACGCGCCGTGATGCTGGCGCTTCTGACTGCGCTGGTTGCCTTGCCGCTGGGGCTGGCGCTGGCCTGGGCGCTTTTGGCGGTGGTCAATGTTGCGGCCTTTGGCTGGCGTCTGCCGATGTATCTGTTCCCGGCCGATTACGCGCGTCTGGCGGTATTCGCGTTGCTGGCGGCGGGCTTGGCTGCACTGTGGCCCGCACGCCGACTGGCCGGCACCCCGCCCGCTGATTTGCTCAAGGTGTTTTCCAATGAACGTTAGGCTCTTGATTTTCATCTGCATGCTAGCGCCGAGTGCCATGGCGCAGGGTTTTGCAGGTTTGGGAACTCAGGCAGAGGGGTTTTCCGCACCGCAACCCGACCCTGTTTTTGATTTTCCCGCAGATCATGGCCCGCATGACGACTACCGCGTTGAATGGTGGTATTTGACGGCCAACCTAACCGATGCCGAAGGGACGCCCTACGGCCTGCAATGGACGTTGTTTCGATCAGCGCTCGCGCCTGAGACCGGCTCCAACTGGACCGCGCCGCAGCTGTGGATGGGCAATGCGGCGGTCACGACCCAGACCGAACATTATGTCAGCGAACGGCGCGCTCGCGGTGGGATCGGACAGGCCGGGGTTGTCGCCGACCCCTTTGAGGCATGGATCGATGATTGGGTCTTGAAAGGTGATTGGGACACGATGCGGATGACCGCAACTGGTGCGGAATTCGCCTATGATATGGCGCTGACGGCAAAGGGGCCTTTGGTTTTTCACGGCCAGAACGGGTATTCGGTGAAATCGGCTACCGGGCAGGCCTCGTATTACTATTCACAACCGTTTTTTGAGATCGCAGGCACCTTGCAACTGCCCGAGGGTGAGGTTGCCGTCACCGGCAATGCCTGGCTTGACCACGAATGGTCTTCCCAGCCTTTGGCAGACAGTCAAACGGGCTGGGATTGGTTTTCGCTGTCGTTTGATAGCGGTGAAAAGCTGATGGGCTTTCGATTGCAGCAGACCGATGGGACGTCTTTCACTTCAGCAACCTGGATTGAGCCGGATGGGACGGCGACGCCTTATCCGGACGGCGCTTTGACAGCGACCCCATTGGCAACAAACGACAATGACGTGCCGGTGCGTTGGCAGGTGGCGCTCCCCAGTAAAGGCGTTGATGTTACGGTGACCGCGATCAATGAAAACGCTTGGATGGCGACCTCGTTGCCGTATTGGGAGGGGCCGGTGACCGTGACCGGCAGCCACCCGGGGATCGGGTATTTGGAAATGACCGGCTATGAGTGAATGGTTTGAAACGACTGATGGACTTTGGGCTGCGCTTTGGGACGCACTGCGAGATGGCGTGGCGGACGCCCGACACCCTGCACGCAGGCCAACTTTCGCGACTGTTTCACCTGACGGTTGGCCAGAGGCGCGCACCGTAGTCTTGCGCACGGCTGATGCACAGGCGGCTGCGCTGACGGTGCATACCGATCTTCAGTCTGACAAGATCAAGAGCCTGCAAGCCAACCCACGCGGGGCATTGCACGTCTGGGTGCCGGAAAAAGACCTGCAAATCCGCCTGCAGGGGCATGTCGCAATTGCATCCGGCGACGCCATACGCCCGCTTTGGGCGGAAATCCCCGATCATGCGCAGCAATCTTACGGTGTCATCCCGGCTCCTGGCACGCCAATCCCGGAGGCCTTGGATTACGTCAAAGCCCCTGATCCTGCGACATTTGCGGTGCTGAATTGCGCAGTGACACAGGTTGATCTGGTGCATTTGGGCAAAGACCATCGCCGCGCCCAATTCTCACGCGTGCGTCATTGGCAGGGACAGTGGCTTTCCCCCTGACACACAGCCCGCTAGAACGGGTCCATGAACACGATCCCATTCACCCGTGACCTCGTCCTGATCGGCGGCGGGCATACCCATGCGTTGGTGCTTCGCCAATGGGGGATGAACCCTTTGCCCGGCGTGCGCGTGACAGTCGTCAATCCAGGACCAACGGCGCCTTATTCGGGGATGTTGCCGGGGTTTGTTGCAGGCCATTATACCCGTGCGGAGCTTGATATTGATCTGGTGAAGTTGGCCCGTTTTGCAGGCGCGCGCATCATCAATGGGTATGCCTCCGGTATCGATATTGCTGCGAAGACCATCACTGTCGCGGGGCGTTCGCCCATTGCCTATGATATTGCGGCGGTTGATGTGGGGATCACCTCGACCATGCCTGATTTGCCGGGGTTCGCCGCCCATGCGATTGCCGCCAAACCATTGGGCAAATTTGCCTCGCGGTGGGAGTCATTTCGAGAAACAGCCGACAGCCCACAGCTCGCGATTATTGGGGGCGGTGTTGCTGGCGCAGAACTTGCGACAGCGATGGCCCACGCCCTGCGGGACAAAAATCCGACGGTGAAGCTGATTGACCGCAGCCGTGTCCTTGCGGCGCTTGGTTATAAGGCGCGCAATATGATGATCGCGGCTCTGACCGACAATAATGTGGAGATCATTGAAGATGCCGAAGTGACTGAGATCTTCGCCAAAGGTGTCGTCCTCAATGATGGCCGCGTTATTCGCAGTGACTTCACCATAGGCGCAGCCGGCGCCAAGCCGCATGACTGGATCATTGACACCGGTTTGGATTTGCACGATGGCTTCATCAGTGTGGATGCGAACCTGCAATCGAGCGATCCAAGTTTGTTTGCGGTCGGCGACTGCGCGCATCTGACCGCCAATCCACGCCCCAAGGCTGGCGTCTATGCCGTCCGCGAAGCGCCAGTGCTTTTCGACAATTTGCGGGCCGTGTTGTCGGGCGGCGCGCTGGAGCCTTACAAGCCGCAACGGGACTACCTGAAACTCGTCTCTTTGGGCGATAAATCCGCGCTGGCTGAGAAGTTCGGCACCGCGCGGCAGGGCCCGCTGCTGTGGAAGCTCAAGGATTATATCGACCGCAAGTTCATGGACCAATTCGAGGCGTTGCCCGTGATGGCGCCACCAAGCCTGCCGCGCACGATTGCCTTGGGCGTGACAGAGGCGCTGGGCGACAAGCCGATGTGCGGCGGCTGTGGCGCGAAAGTCGGGCGCAAGGCGTTGCAGACTATCCTGAACGATCAGTTCGGCGATGACGCAGCCGAAATTCAACCCGGTCAGGTGATGAGCCCCGACCACCTACGTGCCTTGACCCATGACCCCGTTGTGATGACACGCATTGCTGCGATCCATGCGCTGGGCGACATCTGGGCGATGGGTGCGCAGCCACAGGCGGCGACCGCCAGTTTGATTTTGCCCCGTATGTCGGCGGACCTGCAGGAACGGACCATGGCCGAGATCATGACAGCCGCCAGCGAAGTGTTTGACGCAGCGGGCGGGAAGATTGTCGGCGGGCATTCATCGCTGGGGGATGAATTGACGATTGGATTCACCGTGACCGGACTTGTGAAAACGCCGATCACCTTGGCGGGCGCAAAGGTGGGTGACAAGCTCATCGTCACCAAACCGATTGGCAGCGGCACAATCATGGCGGCTGAAATGGCCGGCAAAGCGGATGGCGCTGACGTGATCGCCTGTCTGCAACTGATGGTTGAACCACAAGACAATGCCTCGGTGATATTGGGCAAGGTCCATGCGATGACGGATATCACTGGTTTTGGCCTTGCCGGGCATCTGCGCGGAATATGTGACGCTTCTGGCGTCGGGGCCGTAGTGTCGCTTGATGCAATTCCTTTGATGGAAGGCGCATTGGCGCTAAGCGCGGCAGGCGTGCGATCGTCGCTTTTTGAGGATAATCAGGCAGGGGCAGGTCCGATTGACGGCCCGGTCTTTGACCTGCTCTTTGACCCGCAAACTGCCGGAGGTCTGCTGGCCGCTGTCGCGCCACAGGACGCCGATACGCTGGTCGAACAGCTTCAGGCTGCGGGCTACAGGGCTGTGATTATTGGTGATATCACCGCAGGTAGCGCCCTCAAGACGCGTTGAGCAGTGCCGCGATCTGATCTGCGGCCCGTTCCTGACCGGCGCCGTCCAATGTCTCCGCCTTCACCTCGCCCAAAACCGCGCGCTGGTCGATCTTGCGCGATTTGGCATAGGACGGGTCGTAGTGTTCGACCATGAGCGCATGGGACAGATCAACCAGTGCCCCGGCCTTTGACAGCTCCACCCAACGATCAACCGTGGCATGGCCGCGCAATCTGCGCAGCGGCTCCAGCTTCTCGCTGACAGAAATCGGATCGGAGATGACCTCTTGGTAAGCCGTTGCAAGATACGCGGCGCGGGCAGACAGCGGGGCCTGAATGACAATGCGCGGGGCTGTGCGCATGGCGGCGAACACCGATGACGGGATTGCAATGCGCCCGATTTTGCTGCTTTCGGCCTCGACAACCACGGGGCGGGCAGGGTCCAGTTTGCTCAGCGCCACTGCCAGACCTGTCTCAAATGCTTTTTGTGCCGGCTGGCCACCGGGCATTCCGCCAAGCAATGAGCCGCGATGGCAGGCAAGCCCTTCCAGATCGATCGTCTGCACTCCACGTGCGGACAGGCGGGGCAGGATTTCTGTCTTGGCGGTGCCGGTATATCCATCAAGCAAGACAAGGCGATGGGCCAATGGGTCATCGTAAAGGCTGGCCTTCACGAGGCGGCGAAATGCAGTGTAGCCACCTTTGACCGTTTCTGCGCGCCATCCAATCTCTGACAGCAGCGTGGAGAAGACACCGGAGCGTTGCCCGCCTCGCCAGCAATAGACCAGCGGACGCCATGCGCCGTCCTTTTCCATCAAAGGGCCATCAATATGATCGGCCACATTGCGGATCACCATGCCTGCGCCGATCTTGCGCCCGTCAAAAGCACTGATTTGTGTGTAAATCGTCCCAACCTCGGCCCGCTGCTTATTTGACAACGCGGGCAAGTTGATCGCGCCGGGAATATGATCCTCAGCGAATTCCGCAGGTGAGCGCACGTCGATGACGGTGTCAAACCCGTGGTTCAGGATCGCATTGAGACTGGTGAATTGAATTGGCATAGACGCTCGTCTACGCGAGTTACCCCGCGGGCAAAAGGGTGGAAAGGCGTGCCCCCCCTCCAACGCCCCGCTGCCAGGCTGAAGAGATGGGCTGTGAAACCCGATATTTCGTCATCGGGTGGCCCCAGGTTGTCCAGCGGCGCGACAGTATTTCGGCCACACTCAGAAATCGTGCAAAATCCGGACTGAACGACGCAACACAGGACGTCTTGGGTGTGCGTGGGTTGCCCATTGCTCCGGCAGAATAGTCACCGCAATCGGAGCGGCTGCGGTGACAGGTGTTATTCGCACTGATTAGACGTTGAATTTCAACGGCTTGACCTGCTGGAAGAGGCCCGTGTCCTCCAGCGCTGTGACGGCGTGTGCGGGGACGGTTTCGTCAAGATAAAGCAGCGCGATCGCTTCGCCCTTCGCTTCTGAACGGCCAAGGGTGAAGTTCGCGATGTTGACGTTGTTCGCGCCCATCGTTGTGCCCAAAGCACCGATGATGCCCGGTCGGTCTTCGTTCGTCGTATAGACCATGTGTTCGCCGATCTCGGCATCAATATTAATACCCTTGATCTGGATAAAGCGCGGCTTGCCATCGCTGAACACTGTGCCGGCAACCGAACGCTCACGTTTCTCTGTCACTACGGTGACCTTGACATAGCCTTCAAACGAACCGGACTGGTCCTGTTTGGTGGTCGAGACTTTAATGCCGCGTTCCTTGGCAATCACCGGCGCGCTGACCATGTTGGTATCGGGGTTCGCCTTGGTCATGATGCCTGCAATCGTCGCGGCGGTCAGCGCCTTGAGGTTCATCTCACTGGCTTCACCGTCAAAGAGAATGTTGATCGCCTTGATCGGCTCATCTGTCATCTGACCAATGAAATTGCCCAGATGCCCGGTCAGCTTTATCCATGGCCCCATGATCTTGGCTTCTTCGGCGGTAACAGACGGCATGTTCAATGCGTTCTGCACAGCCCCGGTCAACAGATAGTCGGACATTTGTTCGGCGACTTGCAGCGCCACGTTTTCCTGCGCCTCGGTTGTTGCGGCACCAAGGTGAGGCGTTACAACGACATTTGGAAGATTGAAGAGTGGGCTGTCTGTGGCCGGTTCAACTGCGAAAACGTCCAAAGCCGCACCTGCCACATGACCGGACTTGAGTGCTTCGGCCAAAGCGGATTCATCCACCAGACCGCCACGGGCGCAGTTCACGATGCGCACGCCTTTCTTCAATTTGGCGATGTTTTCCTGAGACAGGATGTTTTTCGTTTGCTCGGTCAGCGGGACATGCATCGTGATGAAGTCGGCACGGGCAAGCAATTCATCAAGCTCGACTTTCTCGACGCCGATATCTGTGGCGCGCTCTTCGGACAGGAATGGGTCATAGGCGACGACTTTCATGCGCAACCCGTGCGCGCGGTCGATCACGATAGAACCGATATTGCCCGCACCGATGACGCCAAGTGTCTTGCCTGTCAGTTCCACACCCATAAAGCGGGACTTTTCCCATTTGCCAGCATGGGTTGACGCGTTCGCCTCTGGGATTTGACGTGCCACGGCCATCATCATGGAAATCGCGTGCTCTGCTGTGGTGATGGAGTTCCCGAAGGGCGTATTCATCACGATAATGCCCTTCTTGGATGCTGCGGGAATGTCCACGTTGTCCACACCGATACCAGCGCGGCCAATCACCTTGAGGTTGGTTGCAGCCGCGATGATTTTCTCTGTCGCTTTGGTGGCAGAGCGGATCGCGAGACCATCATATTGGCCGATGACCTCCAGAAGCTTGTCCTTGTCTTTGCCAAGGTCAGGCTGGAAATCCACGTCAATGCCGCGATCTTTGAAGATCTGCACAGCCGCAGGAGAGAGTTTGTCAGAGATAAGTACTTTAGGAGCCATTTTGCATGTCCTTTGAAGCGGCCACGAGGACCGTAAAATATTGAAGAGTTAGGCTTGAGCCGCGATTTCGGTCTCGAATGCCCATTCCAGCCACGGCAGCATTGCTTCGATGTCCGAGGTTTCAACCGTCGCACCACACCAGATCCGCAGACCGGCCGGCGCATCCCGATACGCACCGATGTCGAGGGCGATTTTCTCGGCCTCAAGCCTTTTTGCAACGGCCTTCGCGAATGTCGCGCCATCTTCGATACGCGCATCAGTGAATTTCAGGCAAACGGATGTATTCGACCGCGTCGCCGGATCAACTGCGAGGTTTGCGATCCATGGCTTTTCAGCGCAGAAATTCCAAATCGCTCGCGCATTCGCATTCGCGCGGTGCATCAATGCATCCAATCCACCGATGGAACGGCCCCATTTCATCGCAACAAGATAGTCTTCAACGGCCAGCATGGAGGGGGTGTTGATGGTCTCGCCCCGGAAGATGCCTTCGATCAGTTTACCACCTTTGGTCAGGCGGAAGATCTTGGGCAATGGCCAAGCAGGTGTGTAGTTTTCCAAACGCTCCACAGCGCGCGGCGACAAAATCAGCATCCCGTGCGCGGCTTCACCGCCCATGACTTTCTGCCAAGAAAACGTGGTCACATCGAGCTTGTCCCAAGGCAAGTCTTGCGCGAATGCAGCGGACGTCGCGTCACAAAGCGTCAATCCAGCACGGTCAGCAGGGATGACATCACCCGACACGACGCGCACACCGGACGTTGTGCCATTCCATGTGAAGCAAACATCATTGTCGTAATTCAGGGCTGCCATATCGACGATTTCACCATAGTCTGCGGTGTGGGTAGTTGCTTCGATCTTGAGCTGTTTGACCACATCAGTCACCCAGCCAGCACCAAAGCTTTCCCAGGCAACCATCTCTGCCGGGCGTTCACCCAAGAGCGACCACATCGCCATTTCAAAGGCGCCAGTGTCAGAGGCGGGCACGATGCCGATGCGATAGTCTGCTGGCACACCCAGTACTTCGCGCGTCAGGTCAATCGCTTCGGCCAGCTTCGCCTTGCCGACACCTGCACGGTGCGAGCGGCCCAAAGGCGCATCGGCAAGTGCTTGCAGTTTCCAGACGGGAGGTTTGGCACAAGGGCCAGAAGAGAAACGCGGATTGGCAGGCCGCAAAACAGGTTTGCGCGCGGTGTCGCGCGACGCCGGGGTAGTCGTAACCATCACTGGTATCCTCACAGATATGCGCCCTTCGTTGGGGAAGGGTGTCCCGACGCCACAGATAGAGGGGTGCTGATCGTGCTGCAACTGCGAAAACGCCCAAATTCGGCAGTTGGATATTTTATCGCGACATTTGCGACGCCGATCGGAAACCTCTCGCTCTGATCGCGTTTGCTGACTTTTAGGGGTGCCATCGCGCGCTGACTGGCGCTAGACCCATGCGCATCAACGCTATGGAGATCACCCATGCAGGTCGTCACACTGATAACCACTCCAACGGAACGCAATCTTGATGCGGCGCTGGTCGACAACTTGCGCAATGCGTGGGGCGGCGGTGATGCGAACTGGCTAGGCATTGATGAAGCTGCGGAGTTTGTTGTCCCGACAACGCCAGAGAATCGCTGGAGCGTTTGGGAAGACCTCCAGCAGGCTTGTGTCGATCTTGTTGTGCAACCGCTTCAAGGGCGGCGAAAGAAGATGCTTCTCGCTGATATGGACAGCACGATGATTCGGCAGGAATGCATTGACGAACTCGCCGCTGAAGCCGGAGTCGGCGCCCGTGTCGCTGACATCACCGTGCGCGCGATGAATGGCGAGCTTGATTTTGAGGATGCCTTGATTGAGCGCGTAGGCCTGCTCAAAGGCTTGCCAGAGACGATGATCGCGCAGGTGCTGGACCAGCGGATCACCTATATGCCGGGCGGCTATGAATTGGTCAGCACGATGAAGGCCAATGGCGCCTATGCGGCGCTTGTTTCGGGGGGCTTCACGGCGTTCACGACGCGGGTTGCGGCGGCACTCGGATTTGATGAAAATCGCGCAAATACGCTTATCGCGGCAGATGGGCAGCTCACTGGTGATGTGGGTCGCCCGATCCTTGGCAAAACCGCGAAGGTTGAGGCGTTGCAAGAGATCACAGCGCGCATTGGGATCAGCGCCGAAGATGTGATGGCCGTTGGCGACGGTGCGAACGATCTTGGGATGCTGAAATTAGCCGGCATCGGTGTTGCCTTGCACGCCAAGCCAACTGTGCAGGCCGAATGCGAGATACGCATCAATCACGGCGACCTGACTGCGCTGCTTTATCTGCAAGGTTACAGTCGCGATGAGTTTGTGAGTTAGTCAACGCTTGCATCTGGCCCTTGCTGCACGGCACAAAGCGTCATGGATAAGAATATGAAACCAGCGACTGTCGCCGCCCATGCTGCGGGCACAGGTGACCCACAGTCCGGCGGGGTTGTGCCTTCGCTCCAGCCATCGACCACCTTCACGCGTGATGATGACTACAAGTTGCATCGGACCGACAACATCTATTCGCGCGACGATTCTGACAACGTGCGGCAAGCAGAAGAGGTCTTGCGTTGCCTTGAGGGTGCCGAAGAGACGCGGTTGTTCCCCTCGGGCATGGCCGCGATCGCCGCTGTGTTTCGGACCTTGCCCAACAATGGCACCGCGATTGTGCAGTCCGGTATCTACTGGGGTACAACCGCGTGGACCCGTGATTTTTGCGCGCGTCGCGAAATCGCGTTGATTGAAGTTGACGCTGACGATCTGGTCGCAGCTTGCAAGGCCAAGTCGGCCGATCTGGTGTTTGTAGAAACGCCATCAAACCCTTGGCTGAAGACGGTTGATATTCAGGCGGTGAAGGCCGCCACCAAAGGCACAGTTGTCGTCGACGGCACCGCTGCGACGCCGATCCTGACGCGGGCGCTCGATCATGGGGCGGATATTGCGATGCATTCCGCGACGAAAGGGATCAATGGACACTCCGATGTCCTGGCGGGCGTGCTGTCGACACGGCAGGCGGATGCCACAATCTGGGGAACGATTAAGGCAGACCGCAAGATGGCGGGCGCGGTTTTGGGCCCGTTTGAGGCGTGGCTATTGATTCGCGCGATGCGCACATTGCCATTGCGAGTAGAGCGCATGTCGCAGAACGCGCAGACCTTGGCGGAGGCACTTTTGGTGCATCCCAACGTTGAAGATGTGTTCTATCCGGGCCTGCCACATCACCCCGGTCATGTGGTGGCTGCCCAGCAAATGCGGGGCGGCTACGGCTGTCTGATGTCTGTGCTGGTCAAAGGTGGTCGCACGGAGGCGCTGGCGGTTGTGGGCAAGCTGAAACTATTCTTGCGGGCCACGTCTTTGGGTGGTGTGGAAAGCTTGGTGGAACACCGGCACACGATTGAACCGCATACCGGTATTCCGGAGAATCTCATCCGGGTTTCGGTGGGAATTGAGCATATCGACGATCTGATCGCCGACTGGCTTTACGCGTTGGACTAATCCTCGATCGGGCCGCCTGCGGCTTTCCAGTCGCCGATGCCACCGATGTTGGTAACCTTCTCAAAACCCATGTCTTTCAAGGTCTTCCCTGCAAGTGCCGCTTGTCCGCCAGCTGCGCAGACCAGATAGAGATCGGCATCCTTTTGCAGCGCGTCATTGTGGGCTGGTGTCGCTGGATCAGCGGCGAATTCCAGCACACCACGGTTGATCCGGTGCGCACCCGCAATTGTGCCGCTCTGGGCAATTGCAGCGCTGTCACGGACGTCAATAAAGACGCCACCACCGGCCTTGTATTTTGCGATCGCCTCTTCGGCGCTTATGCGTGGCACAACGGCATTCGCCTCTTGCATGAAGTCTTTGGCAGCTTTCATTGGTCGTCTCCATTTGTCGTAGATTAGGGTAATGTAGTGTGCTGAGGGGAATACACCAGTGGCGAAAAAAAGCCCGGGCACGAAGCCCGGGCAAGTCCAACAGGGAGGTGGAGATTTACCCGATCTCCTGCGGGAACTAGGAGCGTCTGACGTAAGAAAAGGGGGGGCAATTCCCACATCAGACGACTTATCATGCCACCAGACGGTAACCGCCGGATTCGGTGACAAGAAGGCGCGCATTTGACGGATCTGGTTCAATTTTTTGACGCAGACGATAAATATGTGTCTCGAGCGTGTGCGTTGTCACACCGGCATTATAGCCCCAGACTTCATGCAGCAGCACGTCGCGGGCCACCACGCCTTCGGTCGCGCGATAGAGAAATTTGAGGATATTCGTCTCTTTCTCGGTCAGTCGAACTTTCTTTTCATCTTCTGTCATCAACAACTTTTGAGCAGGCTTGAACGTATATGGCCCAAGCTGGAATACGGCGTCCTCTGATTGCTCATGCGTGCGCAACTGGCTGCGCAAACGCGCCAGCAGAACGGGGAATTTGAACGGCTTGCTGATGTAGTCGTTTGCACCTGCATCAAGACCGTAAATCGTGTCGCTATCGCTGTCTTGCGCGGTGAGCATCACAATCGGGCACTTCACGCCTTGCTTGCGCATCAAGCGGCAAAGTTCGCGTCCGTCGGTGTCGGGCAGACCTACATCGAGGATCATCAGATCATAAAGGCCCTCTTTCGCTTTTATCATCGCGCTGGCGCCGTCGTCGGCCTCGAAAACGTCGAAGTCTTCGGTCATCAACAACTGTTCACCCAGCGCCTCGCGCAGGTCGTCATCGTCGTCCACCAGCAAAATTCTCTTGAGTTGCCCCACGACATCCTCCTGTTCTTTGTCTTGTCTAGACTTGTGCACTTGTTACGGCCAGAACAAGCAACAGGATGAAACTTTCACACGCTCGTGTGATAATTCGTGCAAATGTTTCACTTTGCCTGCGAAACGGCTATCAGTTGAAACAAATCAAAGGCTGTACGCGATGACATTCGCCCCCGACATCACAGAAAGGCTGGCCCGCGCCCGCGCAGACCTGCGCATGGGCGTGCCTGTTGTGTTGGAAGGTGGTGCGGTCGTCTTGGCCGCAGAGACCTTGGACGCCGCGCGTCTGGCCGATTTACGTAGCCTGCGCGGTGATGCTGTGTTGGCTGTGACAGCGTGGCGGGCACAGACCCTCAAGGCTGCTGCCTATGACGGTGATCTGGCGCGGATCGTCTTGCCTGCGGATGCGACATTGGCATGGGTACGTGCGATTGCAGACCCTGCTGACGATTTGCGTTCGCCGATGAAGGGGCCGCTTAAGGTGATGCGTGAGGGGCCGGCGGAATTACATCGCGCGGCCATCGCACTGACAAAGGCCGCCCGCTTGTTGCCCGCCGCCTTGGTGTTGTTGGTTGATGATGCAGCCATCTTCGCTTCCACCCATAACCTCACGCTGGTTCCCGCGAATGCTGCAATGGATACAGAGCTTAGCCCGTTGAACCCGATCATTTCCGCGCGATTGCCGCTTGAGGTATCAGAGAAGAGCAGGTTGCACATCTTCCGCCCCGATGATGGTGCAGAAGAGCATTACGCCATCGAAATCGGCAAGCCGGATCGCACCAAGCCTGTCCTGTCGCGGCTGCATTCGGCCTGCTTTACCGGCGACTTGCTTGGTTCGCTCAAATGCGATTGTGGCCCGCAACTGCGCGGGGCCTTGGCGCAGATGGGGGAAGAAGGCGCGGGTGTCTTGCTGTATCTCAATCAGGAGGGGCGCGGGATTGGGCTTGCGAACAAAATGCGCGCTTATTCCTTGCAGGACCAGGGCTTTGACACGGTCGAAGCCAACCACAGGCTCGGGTTTGAAGATGATGAACGCGATTTTCGGATTGGCGCTGAAATCCTGCGGCGGATGGGCTTCGCATCCGTGCGTTTGCTGACCAACAACCCTGCAAAGGTGGACCGGATGAATGCCTGCGGCATCACCGTGACAGAGCGTGTGCCGCTCAAGGTAGGAGAGAACGCGCACAACCACGCATATCTGGCGACGAAGGCCGCGAAATCCGGGCATTTGTTGTAGCAGATTGCCGGGCCGCTTGGGAAAGAGCAGTTGGATTGTCTTGCAATGATCGGCGACGCAAACGGCCAACAAACATTGACAACACACACCTGACTAGTGGCACAATGCAGACGTGCATCCTGAATTCAGATGCTTGGGACTCTGTGACTTGCCAATTCAGACAGCAGGCCGCAGCAAAGATAGGAGATGTCGATGACCTGTTGCTGTATGTGTGAGAACCGAAAGGAAATGGTCCAGTCAGCCAGTGATTGGATGAACGCGACAGGCACCGGGGAACGGCGTTCTGTGAGATTGTATTTTGAAGACGGCTACGTTGCCTCTGGCAGGTTCATTTCGTTGGACACAAATTTCTTTACATTCAGCAATGAACTGAACGCAGGGTCTGGTGCAGGAAATAGCAGCGACACTGCATGGCGGCGCGAAGACTTTCCCTATTGTGAAGTGAAACGGATCCAGCGTGATTTCTTCCGGGAATACGGCGCCGACAGCCCCTACCGCGAGTAGTTGACATCACGCCCTGATGAAACCTACCGATCTCGTTCTCACCCACACCCATGTGCGGTTCATGAACCGTCGCTTTCCTTGTACCATCGGGCGTGCCGGCCTGACGGCCCGCAAGAAAGAGGGCGATGGTGCCACGCCGCGCGGGACGCATCGCCTTGTGGGGATGCTCTATCGCGCGGACCGAATGGCGCGTCCTGCTGATTGGGCGCTGCCGATTGGACCGCGTGATTTGTGGTCGGATGATGTGGGGCATGATGACTACAACATGATGGTGCGGGCCCCTTATCCACATAGCCACGAACGGCTACGCCGCGCAGACCCGATGTATGATCTTGTCATCCTCACCGACTGGAATTGGCCTTATGCGGTCAAGGGGCGCGGTTCTGCGATCTTCCTGCACGAATGGCGGGGGCCGGGTCGCCCGACAGCGGGCTGTGTTGCGTTCCAGCGCGATCACTTGCGCTGGATTGCCGCGCGCATCCAGCACGACACCCGGCTTGTTATCGCATAATTTGAGCGCCAGTGAGCAATTCAGAATCTCGAGCAAAGTAGAAAGACCGAAATGACCCCCGAAGAAATTGCAAAGCTCCCTTACCGCCCTTGTGTCGGCGTGATGCTGGCCAATGCAGATGGCCAGGTGTTTGTAGCGCAGCGCAAAGACCGAGATACGGACGCTTGGCAGATGCCCCAAGGCGGCGTGGATAAGGGCGAGGACATGCGCGCCGCAGCACTGCGGGAGCTGGAAGAAGAAACCAGCATTGCGCCAGCTTTGGTAACGATAGAGGGCGAAACCGCTGGCCTGATCCGTTATGACATCCCGCACGCGCTGGTGCCGAACATCTGGAAAGGCCGCTATCGCGGGCAGGAACAGAAGTGGTATCTGATGCGGTTTAACGGGACCGACGCGGATATCGACCTTGAGACTGAACATCCCGAATTCACGACGTGGAAATGGATGTCGCCTGATGATCTGGTCGGCCGCATTGTCCCTTTCAAGCGCGCGGTCTATGAACAGGTGCTAGCGGAATTCGCGCCCCAACTCTGAGCGCCGCCCCCTATCGATGTACCCTACTTGCGCTGGCGTTTGACCTTGCGCGCGGTCTTGGCAGCCTTTTTGCGTGCCGAGCCGACTTTGCGTCGCGGTGGCTTGCCGCGCCCGCGTGATGGACCGCGCGGCATGATGCGGTCATCAATTGCGATCAACTCGACAATCAATCCGCCCGTCACAGGGGCCGCCTCCGCCAGTTTGACCGTCACGCGCTGACCGAGCCCGATCACAAGACCGGTGTCAGACCCCATCAGCGTCTGGCTTTCGGCGTCATAATGAAAATACTCTCGCCCCAATGTGCGGATCGGGATCATCCCGTCAGCGCCGGTCTCATCAAGTTTCACAAAGACACCAAACTTGGCGATGCCGCTGATCCGTCCGCTCATATCCGCCCCGATCCTGTCGGACAGGAAGGCCGCGAGATAGCGATCCGTTGTGTCCCGCTCTGCGGTCATTGAACGCCGTTCCGTGTCGCTGATCTGCTGGGCTGTATCGGGGAGATGCTCAATATCCCACGGGCTTAGCCCGTCCTTGTCCCAGCCATGCGCAGACACTAAAGCGCGGTGCACAATCAGGTCGGCATAGCGGCGGATGGGGGATGTAAAATGCGCATATGCGCGCAGGGCGAGGCCGAAGTGGCCGAAGTTTTCGGGATTGTAGTAGGCCTGCGTCATGGAACGCAGGGTCGCCATGTTGATAAGCTCATGGTTTTCCGTGCCCGCCGCGCCGGTCAGCAGCTTATTCAAATGCGCCGTTTTCAGAACCTGCCCTTTGGCCAGCACCAGTCCTGATGCATTGGCGACGTCGCGCAGGGCATCCAATTTTTCGGGGCTAGGCTCTTCGTGGACCCGGAAAAGAAGCGGTGATTTCTTGGCGATCAGTGTTTCGGCCGCCGCAACATTTGCCAGCACCATGAATTCTTCGATCAGGCGATGCGCATCGAGCCGTTCTTTGAATTGGACGGAGGTCACTTTGCCTGCATCATCCAAAACGATCTGGCGTTCCGGCAAGTCCAACTCAAGCGGTTGGCGGCTGTTGCGGGCTTTCATCAAGGCGGCGTAAGCACCGTAGAGCGGGGTGATGATCTCGTCCATCAACGGTGCTGTCTTGTCGTTTGGTTGACCATCAACGGCGGTCTGAACCTCTTCGTAGTTCAGAGATGCGACCGACTTCATCAAGCCACGGTGAAACTGGTGATCGATTTTGTTGCCTGCCGCGTCGATGCGCATGGCGACCGCAAGGCAGGCCCGTTCGACCCCTTCATGCAGCGAACACAGATCACCGGATAAACGGTCCGGGAGCATTGGCACGACGCGGTCTGGAAAGTAAGTGGAATTGCCCCGTTTGCGCGCCTCATGGTCGAGTGCGGAATTCGGGGTCACGTAGTGGGCGACATCGGCAATGGCGACCCAGATCACATAACCATCAGCGTTTTTGGGATCGGTATCGGCTTCAACATAGCACGCGTCATCGTGGTCGCGGGCATCCCAAGGATCAATCGTGACAAGCGGCATATCGCGCATGTCTTTACGTTTGCCCAGACCGGCGGGCTTGGCTGCATCCGCCTCTGCGATCACGTCATCAGGGAAGTGATCGGGAATGCCATGCTGGTGGATCGCGATCAAAGACACCGCGCGCGGTTCTGTGGGGTCGCCTAGACGGGCAACAATGCGCGCTTTGGGCAAACCCATGCGGCCCTTTGGCCCTGCCTGTTCTGCTTCAACGAGTTCGCCGTCCTTGGCACCGCCGACCGCACCGGCTGCAACCGTCCACTGCTTGTCAGCGCCCTTGTCGATGGGCAGCACACGCCCTCCTTCAGAGCCGGCGCGGAAAACTCCCAGAATACGCAGCGGGTTCGTTCCAATCCGGCGGATCATCCGACCTGTATGGCTATGATCCTCGGTTTGGTCAGCGGTCAGGCGGCCAAGGATACGATCACCCGCACCCAATGC
>NZ_JBELFI010000017.1:0-31023 GCF_042093035.1 Yoonia sp.
GACGCGCAAGCGCAAGCTTCTGGACAAGCAGAAGGCCGGGAAAAAGAAGATGCGGCAGTTCGGGAAAGTGGATATCCCGCAGGAGGCGTTTATTTCGGCGCTAAAGATGGATGGGTGAAACTAACCTATAGCCTCTATTGCCAAATCAAAGATTTGGCAGCGCCCGTGTCCGGGGCTTTGCCCGCTCGTCCCTGAATTGCTCCACTGGAGTAATTCCAAGACGGGCCTCACCCACCCCCACGGGGCGGGCGCTTCGCTTCCTGCCCGTCGGAACAGTCGTGGTGTCAGCAATCTAAATGATCTCTTTGGGTATAAGCGTCGCGCCACCAACGACGCGCCATCTCCCGCCTAAAGCGCGGAATCCACCGCGTTGCCGGCAGCCGTGATATCACGGCCCAGACCTTTGGTTGTTTCACAAGCGGACAGGCCGAGTACGGCGAGGAGAAGGGCGATACGGATCATGGTAACCTCATTTGTAGAACTGTTGAGGAGCAAAATAGCGGTGGACCCCTGCCTCGGCAAGGGGTGCTGTGGTTAGGCCAGAAAAGCCGCCACCGCCGCTTCGAATTCGCGCGGTTTTTCGGCATGTAGCCAATGTCCCGCTCCGGGGATTTTCGCGAATTTGGCCTTCGGGAAGCGGGTTTTGATCTTGGGGCGCGCCTCTGGCTGCACATAGTCCGATTGCGCGCCGGACAGAAAGAGCGCGGGGCCTTCAAAGATGCCAGCGATCTCAGGAAAGCCGATGATCTTGTCCATCTCGGCGGCCAGCACATCAATGTTAAGCCGCCACTTGCGGGCTGTCATATCAAGGCTTTGCAGTAGAAATTCCGCAACGCCGGGTTCCAGTTCGCTCAGTTGCGCCTTGGCATCAGTGCGCGACGAAATACCCGCCAGATCGACCCGTCGCATTGCTTCAATCGGCCCGTCTTGTGAATGCGTATAGGTCACCGGCGCAATATCAGCGACGATCAGCCGTCGCACCAGTGCGGGCGCCTGCAACGCCAGGACCATCGCGGCCTTGCCGCCCATTGAATGGCCCAAGACATCCATCGGCCGATCCATGACGTCCGCCAGATCGCCCGCCAAATCTGCATAGGCGTGACTGTCATGCCAAGGACTTTGCCCATGGTTGCGCATATCGACCGCGATCACTGGGCGCGTGACCGACAGCCGCTTTGCGATCACGCCCCAATTGCGCGCTGATCCAAACAGCCCGTGGGCGATCAAAAGCGGAGTACCCGCCGGGCCATCATATATCACCGTGTTCAACATGCATCTGTTGCTAGCCTTCCAAGCGCGCGAGCGCCAGAGGGATTGAGCATTTCCCCGCGAGGTCGTAAGCGCCCAGCCATGACAATGACGCTTGATACAATTGTAGCCGATGTGCGTGAGGGGCTGGCGGCCCGGTTGCGGGTGCGCGGCAAGACACTGGCTGTGCAGATGCGGAAAGCCGGGCGCAGGCTGCCGCGCCATATACGTCGTGATCTGACCTATCTTATTGAGGCGCAGCAGCTGGACGCTCACCCCAAACGCGCCGCGCAGGTCGATATGGGGCGGGCGACAAAAGCACGCCGCAGTGTCTTAGCGTATCTTGAGACCGTCGATCTCGCTGCTGAACGATGGACGATGATCTTAGGGGTCGTCGCATCGATTGCTTTCGCAATGCTTGTGACGGGGATCATTTTGCTTTTTGTTCTGGTTCAGCGCGGATTTGTCTAGCCGCCGCCTCCTGGCGTTTGAATGTGCCTTCAGGATGCCTCCGGCGGGAGTTTTTAGCCAAGATGAAGAAGCGGCCCGCACCTTGGTATTGCGCGGGCCGCGCTGTTGTCGATCTAGAGGTTCGGATAGAGTGGGAAGAGATCGCAGAGTGCTTCGACCTCAGCGCGGACTTTTGCCTCAACCGTGCCGTTGTTTTCAGCACCGTTTGCGGCCAGACCTTCGGTGACTTCCACAATCCAATCAGCAATCTGGCGGAATTCGGCATCGCCAAATCCGCGCGTTGTGCCGGCTGGTGATCCTAGACGGATGCCGGATGTCACCATTGGTTTTTCCGGATCAAACGGGATGCCGTTTTTGTTGCACGTGATATGCGCCCGCTCCAACGCTTTTTCGGTTGCGTTGCCTTTCACGCCTTTCGGGCGCAAGTCAACCAGCATCACATGGGTGTCAGTGCCGCCTGTGACGATATCAAGCCCGCCTTTCATCAGCTGATCGGCCAGCGCTTGTGCGTTCTTGATAACCTGCTCCTGGTACGATTTGAACTCCGGTCGCAGGGCTTCGCCGAATGCCACCGCTTTGCCTGCGATGACATGCATCAACGGGCCTCCTTGGATGCCGGGGAAGATGGCAGAGTTGCACTTCTTCGCGATCGCCTCGTCGTTGGTCAGGATCATACCACCGCGCGGACCGCGCAGGGTTTTATGCGTTGTCGTTGTCGCCACATGCGCGTGCGGGAAAGGCGATGGGTAGAGATCTGCCGCGACCAATCCGGCAAAATGGGCCATATCGACCAGCAGATAGGCACCCACGCTGTCGGCAATCTCGCGCATTTTGGCGAAATCAATGATCCGGGGAATGGCGGAGCCGCCGGCGATAATCATTTTGGGATGATGTTCGGTCGCAAGTCGCTGCACTTCGTCATAATCGAGTATACTGTCTTGCTTGCGCACGCCGTATTGCACCGCATTGAACCATTTGCCCGATTGGTTCGGCTTTGCCCCGTGGGTCAGGTGACCTCCGGCATCAAGCGACATGCCCAATATCGTATCGCCCGGCTGCAAGAGCGCCTGAAACACACCCTGATTGGCCTGCGAGCCGGAATTCGGCTGCACATTCGCAAAGCCGCAATCAAAGAGCTGGCAGGCCCGTTCAATGGCAAGGTTTTCGGCCACATCGACGTGCTGGCAACCACCGTAATAACGACGGCCCGGATAGCCTTCCGCGTATTTGTTGGTCATCACACCGCCTTGGGCTTCCATCACGGCGGCAGAAACGATGTTTTCGGATGCGATCAGCTCAATCTCTTTGCGCTGGCGCCCTAGTTCGGCTTGCATGGCGGCGTGTAGCGCCGGATCGCGTGTCGCGAGCTTTTCGGTGAAAAAGCCATCGTCGCGGACTTTGACATTCATTGGTATGTTCCCCTTGGGCCAGGTGGCAAAAGTTGTCTTGGCGCTCTCATAGCGTATTGGAACTGGGGGCTAAAGCATCAAAATGACCATGATCTTTATGCAGGCGGCAAAAACTGTTTCTCATCGGCGACTTGCGTTTCGGACCCGATCACCGCACAACTTGATGGAAATCAAGGATAAACGTGCCATGCCCCGCCCCAAGATCGCATTTACCGCAAGCCCGGTGCCAATTGCGCAAACGGCCTTGCGCGCCTTGTCGCAGGCGCATGGCGATGCGCCGCAGGCGGAAGCGGATGCTATTGTCGCATTGGGCGGTGATGGCTTCATGCTTGAAACCCTGCACGCGACCCAAGGTCTGGATGTACCGGTTTACGGCATGAACCGTGGCACAGTCGGCTTCTTGATGAATGCGTTTCACGCAGAGGATTTGCCCCAACGTCTGGATGAAGCCGAGGAAGAAGTCATTAACCCGCTCACCATGACGGCGATGACCGTAGATGGTGCGGTGCATGAGGCGCTCGCGATCAATGAAGTCAGCCTTTTGCGTGCGGGCCCACAGGCTGCAAAATTGCGCATAACGGTGGATTACAAATTGCGGATGAATGAACTGGTTTGCGATGGCGCGCTTGTGGCCACACCGGCGGGATCGACGGCCTATAACTATTCTGCACATGGCCCGATTTTGCCGATCGGATCTGACGTACTGGCGTTGACGGCAATGTCAGCATTTCGGCCAAGGCGCTGGCGCGGCGCTTTGCTGCAAAAGAGCGCGGTAGTTCGTTTTGATGTGATTGATCCACAAAAACGGCCTGTCATGGCTGATGCGGATGGTGCGTCCGTGCGCGATGTCGTCAGCGTTGAAATCCGTTCTGAGCCGAAGGTGCGGCACCGGATACTCTTCGACCCCGGGCATGGGCTGGAGGAACGGTTGATTAGAGAGCAGTTTGCTTGACGATATGCGTGATTTGGCACGTTCTCATGCCGGAATAGATCAAATGCGCTTGGTCGATTTGGCGGGGTTGGCTAGATCGGGCGCTCACCAAAATGCAGTTTGACACGCCATTGCGCTCCAAATGCCCAAATCCAGAAATGCGTGCCCGCTATAGTGCCCATCATCAGGCCAGTCACGGCGCCCCCTGCGCCGGAACCAAGCATGAGTGGCAGCCCGAAGAGCAGGATTGCGGTGCCAGGGGCGAAGGGAAAGATGACATTGGACTGGTGTTTCGCAAGAACAGCCCAGACGGCGATAATCGCCGCCGTTATAAAGGCCGCGAGTAGCCCGCCTTAAACCACAAAGATGACAAGCGTATCCCATAGGCCGAATAGCGTGCGCCCTTCCAGCACCAATGGAATTTCCATCGCAAGCAGAACGATTACGCCAAGGCAATATGTCGCGAAGCAGCCACGCAGTATTTGTTTCGTTTGTCGCATTCAGAAAGGTTGGGCCTCGGTCGAAAAGCAATCAAATGGCAGATAAATAGGTGCTTTATCCGCCCGCGTAGCCCATCGGGATCAGCGCTTCTTTGATCTCATCCAAAATCGCCGGATCGTCAATCGTCGCAGGCATTTTATACGCTTCACTATCAGCGATCTTCACCATCGTGCCGCGCAGGATCTTGCCAGAGCGCGTTTTTGGCAGCCGGTCCACCACTGCAACCAGTTTGAACGCGGCAACCGGTCCGATTTTTTCGCGCACGGAAGTGACCACCTCTCTGGCGATTTCATCGTGGCTGCGTGCGCAGCCATTGTTGAGGCAGACAAACCCCATCGGCAGTTGCCCCTTAAGCTGATCGGTCACGCCAATTACCGCGCATTCCGCGATATCAGGATGCCCGGCGAGAACTTCTTCCATCGCACCGGTCGAAAGCCTGTGGCCTGCCACGTTAATCACGTCATCTGTCCGTGCCATGATATAGAGGTAGCCGTCCTCATCAATCATGCCCGCATCGCCGGTTTCATAGTAGCCGGGGAAAGTGTTGAGGTAGGACTTGATAAAGCGATCCTCCGCGTTCCAGAGTGTCGGCAGCGTGCCGGGGGGCAGGGGGAGTTTGACGGCAATTGCGCCCAGCTCACCGGTGGCGACGGGATGACCCGCATCGTCGAGGATTTGCACGTCGTAGCCGGGCATGGCGACTGTTGGAGAGCCGATTTTAACGGGAAGCGCTTCGATCCCTGCGGGGTTACCCGCGATCGTATAGCCGGTCTCTGTTTGCCACCAGTGGTCGTAGACGGGCACGTTCATCACACGCTGCGCCCATTCGATCGTGTCCGGGTCAGCCCGTTCACCCGCAAGATAGAGCGCGCGCAGGCCGGAAATATCATATTGCTTCACCAATTCACCCTTGGGGTCTTCACGTTTGATCGCGCGTAGAGCGGTAGGTGCTGTGAAGAAAGCCTTCACGTCATGTTCTTCAATTACACGCCAGAACGTGCTGGCATCGGGCGTGCCAACGGGCTTGCCCTCAAAGACGACGGTCGTGTTGCCGTGAATAAGCGGCGCGTAGCAAATATAAGAGTGCCCGACGATCCAACCCACGTCAGAGGCGGCCCAGAAGACGTCACCCGGATCAACATTGTAGATCGCTTTCATGGTCCAGTTCAACGCGACCAGATGGCCCGCCGTCGGACGCACGACACCTTTCGGTGCGCCAGTGGTACCAGAGGTATAGAGAATATAGGCAGGATGATCGCCCGGCACGGGCAGGCAATCGGCAGGCTCTGCTCCGTCCTGCATAGTGGCCCAATCATAATCGCGGCCTGCGATTAATTCCGCAATCTCTTGTTTGCGTTGATAAATAACTGTGAAGTCTGGCTTGTGTTGCGCCATCTCAATGGCACCATCCAAAAGCGGTTTGTAATGCACAACGCGCCCCGGCTCGAGCCCGCATGACGCGGCGATGATGGCCTTCGGGGTCGCATCGTCAATGCGCACCGCAAGCTCATTTGCTGCAAACCCACCGAACACGACAGAGTGGATCGCGCCGATGCGTGTGCAGGCCAGCATCGCTTCAAGCGCCTGCGGGATCATCGGCATATAGATGATGACGCGGTCGCCTTTTTCCACACCCTTTGCCCGCAAGGCGCCCGCAAGGCTTGCCACACGGGTTTGCAACTGCCTGTAGGTGATTGTTTCCTTGCTGTCGGTAATCGGGCTGTCATAGATGATCGCCGCCTGATCGCCACGGCCATTTTCCACATGCCGGTCCACCGCATTGTAGCAAGTGTTGACCTCTGCATCGGCAAACCAACTGTAAAGCGGGGCCTTGCTATCATCGAGCGCCTTGGACGGGGGGGTGACCCAATCAATCGCCTTCGCCTGATCCATCCAGAAAGCTTCCGGATCGTTTTTCCAAGAGTTGTAAACGGCTGCATAGCTCATGCTTGGTCCTCCCTGACAATGTTGGTCAGATTGTTAACACGCGTTGACGAAGCGGCAAGTGGAACCGCGTGCCTGACGGTCAGATCTGTAAACTTCTTGACTACCCGTAATGCGCAACCGGTGTGCCCGCGACCGCAGACATGTTCAGCAGCCCACGCGCGGTAATCGAGGGGGTGACGATGTGACATCGGTTGCCCATCCCCATCAGGATCGGCCCGACCTCAAGCCCGCCACCCTTCATTTTCAAGATGTTGCGCACACCCGAGGCCGCGTCGGTATTGGCAAAGACAAGCGTATTTGCAGCACCCGGAAGGTGGGCTGCAGGGAACACCCGATTGCGCAATTCGACGTCGAGCGCCGCGTCCACATGCATTTCGCCCTCATAGTCAAAATCGCGCGGCACGCTGTCGAGAATTTCCATCGCCGCCCGCATCCGCTTGCCGCTTTCGGTGTCAAGATTGCCAAATTGACTATGCGAACACAGGGCAATCTTTGGATCAACACCGAAACGACGGACGTGGCGCGCGGCACCAATAACGGCCTCGGCGATCTGGTTTGGGGTCGGCTCCGGATGCACTTGGGTGTCTGCAATAAAGAGCGGCCCGTCCTCAAGGATCATAAGGGACAGCGCGGCGGTGGGGTGATAGACTTCATCGCCGAGGATCTGACAGACATAATTCAGATGCCAAAGGTATTGCCCAAAGGTTCCGCAAATCATGCTGTCGGCCTCGCCACGGTGGACCATGACCGCCGCAATCGCTGAGGTATTGGTGCGCATGATCGCTTTCGCCAGATCAGGGGTGACACCTTTGCGGGCCATGATGTTGTGGTAGGTTTCCCAATAGTCACGATAGCGGGGGTCATTTTCGGGGTTCACGATGCTGAAATCGACACCGGGGCGAATTTTCAGGCCCGCGCGTTCGCAACGGCGTTCAATCACGTCCGGGCGACCGATCAGGATCGGTGTATCGGTGGTTTCTTCCATGACCGCTTGGGAGGCACGCAAAACGCGTTCATCCTCGCCTTCGGCAAACACGATGGTGCGTGTGGCGGTGCGGGCGGCCTCAAACACGGGACGCATAATCATGGCGGACCTAAAGACAGACCCGTCAAGTTTTGCCTTATAGAGCGTCATATCCGCGACTGGGCGCTTTGCGACACCGGTTTCGATGGCAGCGCCGGCAACGGCACTGGCCACAACACCCATAAGGCGCGGATCAAAGGGCTTGGGGATCAGGTAATCGGCCCCGAATGTCAAATGCTCACCTTTATAGGCGGCAGCAGCTTCCGCGCTTGTCGTGGCCCGTGCGAGGGCGGCTATGCCTTCCACACAGGCGATTTTCATCTCGTCGTTGATTTCGGTGGCCCCCACGTCGAGCGCTCCGCGGAAGATGAACGGGAAACACAGCACGTTGTTGACCTGATTGGGAAAATCGCTGCGGCCTGTCGCGATGATAGCGTCGGGCACAGCCGCACGCGCATCCTCCGGGTTGATTTCAGGATGCGGGTTGGCCAGCGCAAAGATAATCGGGCGCGCCGCCATCTTCCTGACCATGTCAGGCTTCAGGACGCCGGGGCCGGACAGACCGAGAAAGAGATCCGCATCAGCGATCACATCATCGAGTTTCGCAGATGTTGTGCCTTGCGCGTATTCCGCCTTCTGCGGCGTCATATCCTTTTCGCGGCCTTCATAGACAAGGCCCTCGATATCGCAAAGATAGACATTTTCGCGTTTCACGCCCAGTTTCAGCAGCATATTGAGGCAGGCAATGCCCGCCGCGCCGCCGCCTGTGCTGACGATCTTGACGTCTTCGAATTTCTTTCCGGCAACATGCAGCGCGTTATAGGCGGCCGCGCCGACGACAATTGCGGTGCCGTGCTGATCGTCATGGAAGACAGGGATATTCATTCGCTCACGGCACAGCTTTTCGACGATAAAGCAGTCCGGGGCTTTTATGTCTTCAAGGTTGATCGCGCCGAATGTGGGCTCCAGCGCGCAAACAATATCTGCCAGCTTTTCAGGATCGGGTTCGTTCAATTCGATATCAAAACAATCGATATTCGCGAATTTCTTGAACAGAACTGCCTTGCCTTCCATGACCGGCTTTGACGCCAGCGCGCCGATGTTGCCAAGTCCAAGAACGGCCGAGCCATTCGTGACGACAGCCACCAGATTGCCGCGCGCGGTATAGTCGCGTGCGGTGTCGGGGTCTGTTTTGATTTCCATGCAGGCCTCTGCCACGCCTGGGGAATAGGCGCGGGCAAGGTCGCGCCCGTTGGCCATCGGTTTGGTCGCACGAATTTCGAGTTTTCCGGGCTTGGGGAACTTGTGATAGTCGAGAGCCGCCTGTCTCAGGCTGTTGTTTGCATCGTCTGTCATCGGTTCCTCCAAATATGGTTTAATATTAAACCATTTTCTTTCCGCGAGGGAAATCTTGTCGTTGATTAATCATGTATTGCCACCTCTTGCAAATAATACCGTGCAAAGACAGGGTGCAGGGTATGACAGATTTTCAAGAAATAAGGGCCGAGGTTTGCTTGGGCACGACTGACTTGCGCGCTGATTTGGGGTTCTTTGGCGGGACGCTGGGGATGCGATTGGATATGATTTATCCCGCAGATGATCCAATGGTGGCGGTTTATTCGGGGCACGGGCTGCGGGTGCGACTGGATCAGGGCGGTGGGGTGAACCCCACCTTAAGGATCCTGACCGATGACCCGGAATTTGCAGATGGGCAAAAGCAACTGACCTCACCGGGGGGTACAAAGATTGAAATCCACCCGCTGAACCCGCCCCTTCATATGCCGCAGACCGATCACGCGTTTGTCGTGCGTCGTCTTGCGGATCAAGCCCCATGGGTGATTGGACGCGCTGGTATGCAGTACCGCGACCTGATCCCCAGCAGACTTGGCGGGTCGATCATTGCCAGTCATATCCGCATTCCCGATGGCGGCCCGGTGCCGGACATGGTGCATTTCCACAAAGTCGGCTTTCAGCTGATCTTTTGCTATCGTGGTTGGGTGGATGTCGTCTACGAGGACCAAGGCCCGCCGATCCGGCTGACCGCAGGTGATTGCTTTATCCAGCCACCTGAAATCCGGCACCGCGTCTTGGAAGCCTCTGACGGGATCGAGGTGATCGAAATCGGTGTGCCTGCCGAACATATCACCGAGATTGACCACGACATGACACTACCAACCCCGCACCTGCGACCTGATCGCGAATGGCAGGGTCAGAGATTTGTCTTCAATGAAGGTGCCAGGGCGGATTGGGAAACCGCACGTCTGCCGGGCTTTATCAGCCGAGACACCACGATTGCGGCAAACACCCAAGCCGTCGCCGGGGTGAATGTGCTGCGAAAAGGGCAGGGCGAACCGGCTTGGACCCGCCATGATGCAGATATTCATTTCACCTTTGTAATGGCAGGGACGATGACGCTGGAGGGTGAGGGCAAGGAGCCCTACCGCCTCGCCGCTGGCGATGCCTTCGTAATCCCGCCGGGGATGCAAACGCGCTACAATGACCCCTCCCACGACCTTGAATTGCTCGAAGTGGCGCTGCCCGGCGTGTTCAAGACAGGCTGGTAGGCCTTGCATCCGGCTGCGTCCCGCCTCAATCTGATCTTCAATAGCCCGAGGAGGTCCCATGTCCCTGATCGACAGCGCCCGCGCCGTACGCGAGAACGCCTACGCCCCTTATTCAAAGTTCAAGGTGGGTGCGGCTTTGCGCGCGACCTCTGGCACGGTCTATCAAGGCTGCAATGTCGAAAACGTGGCCTACCCGGAAGGGACCTGTGCGGAAGCGGGTGCAATCGCCGCGATGGTCGCAGGCGGTGACACAGCGATTGCGGAAATCGCGGTGATTGCGGATAGCCCCAAACCTGTCAGCCCATGTGGCGGTTGCCGCCAGAAAATCGCAGAGTTCGCATCCGGCGATGTCAAAGTGACCATGGCCACCACCGACGGTGTTATCTTGGAAACAACTGTAGCGGGGTTGCTGCCGGGCAGCTTCGATGCCGATTACATGAGCCGCACCTGAGTTGGATGCCCGTGCGATCATAGCAGCCGTCAGACGCAAACAGACGCCCGACCCCGAGGCGCTCGTCTGGTTCGCGCAAGGGTTGGCGACGGGTGCGGTCAGCGATGCGCAGGCAGGGGCATTTGCAATGGCCGTTGTGCTGAACGGCCTGTCCGATGAGGGGCGTGTGGCGCTGACCAGAGGGATGCGCGACAGCGGGGACGTGCTGGAATGGGATTTGCCGGGGCCAGTGCTGGACAAGCATTCGACCGGCGGGGTAGGTGATTGCGTGTCGTTGATATTGGCGCCGGTGCTTGCAGCTTGCGGCGCCTATGTGCCGATGATTTCAGGGCGCGGGCTTGGGCATACGGGCGGCACGCTCGACAAACTTGAAGCGATCCCTGGTGTGAATATCGACGTCTCGGAACGCCGCTTGCGGCTGATCACCCGCGAGGTCGGCTGTGCGATTGTCGGTGCTACCGGGCGCATCGCCCCGGCAGACAAACGGCTTTACGCAATCCGTGATGTGACGGCCACGGTGGAGAGCATCGACTTAATCACCGCCTCAATCCTGTCCAAAAAGCTCGCCGCGGGCTTGGAGGGCCTGATATTGGACGTCAAATGCGGCTCGGGGGCCTTTATGAAAACGGTGGAGGACGCAAGGGCACTGGCGCAATCGCTGGTCAGCACCGCCAATGGCGCGGGCTGTCAGACCATGGCCCTCATCACCGACATGAGTGAACCGCTTGCGCCAGCGCTGGGCAATGGATTGGAAGTCGCAGTCTGCATGGAACTGCTTTCAGGCAATATCAAAGCCGCGCCACGCTTGCATGAGTTGACCGTTGCTTTGTCGGTGAACCTCTTGGTTATGCATGGGGCACAGCCAGAGGATGCGGCAGAGAAGGTCAGGACCGCCTTGGCATCAGGGGCCGCAATGGAACGGTTTGCCGATATGATAACGGCATTGGGCGGGCCGCCAGATATGGCGGTTGATTGGCGGACACATTTGCCCAAAGCGCCGGTGGTCGGTGAGGTCACAGCGCCAACATCAGGCCATGTCCATGCCATGGACGGGGAGGCGCTGGGCCTTGCCGTTGTTGCACTGGGTGGCGGGCGCAAGGTGGAAACCGACCGTGTAAACCCGGCTGTTGGCCTGTCAGAGGTCGTCGGACTGGGCACACAGGTGGAGCGGGGGGACCCGCTTTGCGTGCTCCATGCTGCCGACGAGGAAACCGCGATGGAAGCGGCCGTTGCCGTCCGACAGGCGATCTCTATCGGCGAAGCAGGCGCGCATGGGCCGCTCATTGTGGATGGGATTACCTGATGGCGCGTGCATTTCTGATCGTGATTGACAGCGTGGGTATTGGTGGCGCGCCAGACGCGGCTGAATTTTTCAACGGCGAAGTACCTGACACGGGCGCGAATACGGTCGGGCATATCGCTCAAACCGCGGGGCTTTCGGTGCCCACGTTGGATGGGTTGGGCCTTGGTGCGGCAGTTGCGCTTGCCAGCGGTGACCGCCCGCCTGGTCTGGACGCTGCACCCACTGGCGCATGGGGTGCTGCGACAGAAGTGTCGCGCGGCAAAGACACGCCATCGGGTCATTGGGAATTGGGCGGCGTGCCTGTCCCGTGGGAATGGCACACTTTCCCCGATACCAACCCTGCGTTCCCACCGGAACTGACTGCACAAATCTGTACGGCGGCAGGCACGGAGGGGATTTTGGGCAATCGCCATGCCTCCGGCACCGTTATTCTTGAGCAGGAAGGCGAAGCACATCTGAAAACCGGTTGGCCGATTTGCTATACGTCTGCTGACAGCGTGCTGCAGATCGCAGCACATGAAGAGACCTTCGGCTTGGAACGGTTGCTGACCTTGTGCAAGGATATCGCGCCAATCTTGCATGAGATGAAGGTCGGGCGGGTTATCGCGCGCCCATTTGTGGGTGAGGTCGGAAGCTTCACCCGTACTGCCAACCGCAAAGATTTCGCGATCGCAACACCCAAACCCACGATATGCGATTACGTCCATGACGCTGGGCGGCGCGTACACGCGGTGGGAAAGATCGGTGATATCTTCTCAATGCGCGGGATCGACGATCTGCGCAAAGGGCAGGATGTGGCATTGATGGGGCATCTCCATGACCTCACCGAAGAGGCCGCGGATGGTGACTTTGTCTTTGCCAATCTGGTGGAGTTTGACAGCGAATTCGGGCATCGGCGCGACCCCAAAGGCTATGCCGGGCATCTGGAATGGTTTGACCTTGAATTAAGCGGGCTCTTGGCGAAAATGCGCGCGAATGATCTGTTGATCGTCACCGCAGACCATGGCAATGACCCGACATGGACCGGCACGGATCACACCCGCGAACGGGTGCCGGTGCTGGTGCATGGCATTGGGGCGAAATCCCTCGGACAATTGGATTTTACGGATGTCGCAGCGAGTATCGCCAAGCATCTCAAGGTGCCCTACGCTGGCGAAGGAAAGAGCTTTCTATGAGTTTCCAAACTCTGCCCAAAGTCGAACTTCACACCCATCTGGAAGGCTGCGCGCCACCTGCGTTTATTCGCGCTCTGGCAGCGGAAAAAAAGATCGACATCAGCGGTATTTTCGATGCCAGAGGCGGCTATGCATTTCGCGACTTTGATCATTTTCTCAAGGTCTATGAGGCGGCCTGCACAACGCTGCAAACCCCTGATGACTTTCGACGTTTGACGATGGCCGTGCTGGAAGAAACTGCGGCGCAGGGTGTGGTCTACATGGAAACTTTCGTGTCTCCGGACTTTTGCGGAGGCGGAGATTTGGCGGCATGGAAAGATTATCTTGCTGCGATGGTTGATGCCGCTGCCGAGGCAGAGGTCAAACATGGCATCACTCTCAAAGGAATTGTCACCGGCATCCGCCACTTCGGCCCCGAAGCTTGCAAGCCCGCCGCGAAATGCGCCGCAGAGACATTTGGCGAATTCATTACCGGCTACGGCATGGCCGGCGGAGAGATGGTCGGACGTCCGGGTGACTACGCCTATAGCTTTGACATGGCGCGTGAGGCGGGAATGCCGCTGACCTGTCATGCGGGGGAATGGGGTGGTGCGTCGATGGTCAAAGAGACGATCCAGGCCTTGCGAGTGAGCCGCATTGGTCACGGGATCGGCGCGATTGAAGATAAGGGCCTGATCGACGAAATTCTCGAAAATGATATCGTGCTTGAGGTCTGCCCGGGATCCAATGTCGTTTTGAAAGCCGTGAATGGATGGGCCGGCCATCCGATTGAAGAGCTGCGCGATGCGGGTGTGAAAGTGACAATCTCAACCGATGACCCGCCATTTTTTCATACAACGATGACAGCAGAATATGAGATGTTAAATCGCACCTTCGGCTGGGATGAAGATGCATTCCGCACAGCGAATGAAACGGCGCTTGCTGCGGCGTTCTGCGATGATGCGACACGCGCGCGGGTATCTAAACGACTGGAGGCTCAAGAATGACCGATCATGTGACCCATGTGCTGCACCCGCTGGTGCAGCACAAGCTGACACTGATGCGCAAGAAGGATACGTCGACGGCAGTGTTTCGCCAGCTTTTGCGCGAAATCAGCCAGCTTCTGGCCTATGAGGTGACGCGTGGTCTGCCGATGACGACCCGCCGGATCGAAACCCCGCTGGAGCCGATGGACGCACCGGTGATTGACGGCAAAAAGCTTGCGTTGGTGTCGATCCTGCGTGCGGGAAACGGATTGCTGGATGGTGTGCTTGAACTGATCCCTTCGGCCCGTGTGGGCTTTGTCGGACTGTACCGGGATGAAGAAACGCTCAAGCCTGTGCAATATTACTTCAAGGTGCCGACGGAGCTCGGCGACCGTTTGGTCATAGCCGTCGATCCGATGCTTGCGACGGGCAATTCATCGGTGGCGGCGATAGATTTGCTCAAAAAGGCGGGCGCCAGGAACATCCGCTTTTTGTGCCTTCTGGCGGCACCGGAAGGGATCGCCCGCATGAAAGAGGCACATCCGGATGTACCAATTGTTACTGCGGCGATTGACAGTCATCTGAATGCGCAGGGCTATATTGTGCCCGGTCTGGGTGATGCTGGCGACAGGATGTTCGGCACCAAGTGACTAGTTGCAGATGTTTTGTAACGCGACCCAGTCGCTATCGTCCAATATCAGCGGGACAGGCTGGCCCTGCAACGGGTCAGGCCCCAGGTCGGGTGTATTTCCGCTGCGCTGGTCGGACGCCGCGACGTAGGGCCCCTGCGGAATTTGGGCCTGGGCCAGCAGATCGGCCAATGCCTGCGGGTTTGGCTGGGGGGCTTGCGCCGTAATCAGGTTTTGCGCGTTTTGGTCCAGTATCATCGGGGTGATGCTGCCGGTTGTGAGCAAGCGAAATGTCGTTCCCAAGCCTTCCTGAATGAGCAGGTTCTCCAGCGGATCACTGTGCATGATTGCCGCGCGACTGGCCAGAATGAAACCGGCTGTTGCCGCAGGATCGTCAGAGAGTTGCAGAATATTTGCGTCAACAATCACCAAACCGCCGGGCAGCGCCAAGGCGCCCTGTTTCAGTTCAGGGACAATCTTTACTGCGTTGGACTGGGCATCCCCCAGCAGGCGTTCCGCGAAGCGCGCGGCGGCGATATCTCCTCTGGTAGACTGACAGACCGGGCCTGTGCGGGGGACCATATAGCCCAACATTTGTGCGCCGATCTCTTGCCGCTTTGGATTGGGAACAATCGAAAGCGTTTGCCGGATCAGCGCATCCGGTAGCCAAAAAACGCCAAGCAAGACCGCCAACCCGACGAAGCCACCGGTCAGCCAATGCCGCAGCTTTCCGGGATGCGGTTGCGCCTTGGCCAAGGCCTTGCGGACCTCTTCGATGGCTTCGATCATAATCGGGTCGCTGATCTCCAAAAGCTCGCTGCCGTCCTCATCGGGCGCATAGATGGCGGGTAATTCGCCTGGGCTTTGACGGATCAGTGCAGGCAAAGACCAATGGGTCAATGGCCGCCCGGCTTGGTCGGAAATAACCAAAGTGGCATCCCCGAAGGCAATCACCACGTCGCGACGCTGGGCGTCAGGTGCGGCGCGCCAGAGCGCGTCGCTTTCCAGCCGCACATATCGATCGAGTGCTGTCATCTGCCCAACTGCCTTTTTACGAAACTCTACCGTGTTCGGGCTGTGTTGTCATGTCGGAAACAGCGCAGCGGCGTGGGCAAGTCCCAGAGGGTGAGGGACCCTCCGGGGGAAGTTTTGGGGGAATGAGAAACGGCAGTGCTGCCGCGCTAAAGGGTCTTTGCCCGTCCGCGCAGTTCAAATTTCTGGATCTTTCCTGTCGAGGTCTTGGGTAATTCCTGAAAGACCACGCGCTTGGGGCATTTGAATCCGGCCAGCCGTGTCCGCGCGAATGCGATCATTTCGGTTTCATTCGCCGTGGCGCCCTCTTTGAGTTCGACAAAGGCGCAGGGCACTTCACCCCATTTTTCATCCGGCTTGGCCACGACCGCGCAAAGGTTCACTGCAGGATGGTTCATCAAGGCGCCTTCGACCTCGACGGAGCTGATGTTCTCACCGCCTGAGATAATGATGTCCTTGGCGCGGTCAGAGATCTGTATGGACCCGTCAGGGTGCTGAATGGCGAGGTCCTCAGAATGAAAGTAACCGCCCGCGAAGGCTGTCTCAGTCGCTTCGGGATTTTTGAGATAACCCTTCATAACCGCATTGCCGCGCATCACGATTTCGCCTTGGGTCGCTCCGTCGCGTTTGACCTGTCCCATCTGGTCATCGACCACGGTGACGTCTTCCATGATCGGGAACGCAACGCCCTGGCGTGCTTTGATACTGGCTTGGTCTTCCTTTGGCAGATTGTCCCAGCTGCTATCCCAGATGCATTCGGTAACATGCCCGTAGGTTTCGGTCAGCCCGTAGACCTGTTTGACGTTGAAGCCCAGATTGCCAATTGCCGACAGCGTCGCCGGTGCGGGCGGCGCACCTGCGGTAAAGACCTCAACCATATGGTCAAAGTCGCGGCGTTCGTCGTCTTTGGCGTTCACCAGAAGGTTCAACACAATCGGCGCGCCGCCAAAATGTGTGACACTTTCGTCGCCAATCGCGTCATAGATAGCCTTGGCCGAGATATCCCGGCAGCAGACAACTGTCCCTCCCAGCGCGGGCATCATCCATGTGTGATTCCAGCCGTTGCAGTGAAACAAGGGCACAATCTGCAGGTAACGCATGAAGAGCGGCAATTCCCAGCTGATCGGGGTGCCCATGGTCATCATATACGCACCGCGATGATGGTAGACCACACCTTTGGGCCGACCTGTTGTGCCGGAGGTGTAGTTCAGCGCAAGGCTTTCCCATTCGTCCTCTGGCATGATCCACGCGAAATCGGGGTCGCCAGTTGCGAGGAAATCTTCGTAGTCTTGTTGTGCGCCGATTGCTGGCACGCCAGCAATCGTGTCCGGCACTTCGATAATGCGCGGCCCGTCGCCATCCATCAGTTCAATTGCGTTCACGGCGAGCGGCAGGAACTGGCTGTCAACGAGCGCGACCTTTGCCTCTCCATGTTCGAAAATATAGGCGACCGTGTCGACGTCCAGTCGCGTGTTGATCGTGTTCAGCACTGCACCGCAGGCGGGTACGCCAAAGGCCGCTTCTGACTGGGCGGGGATATTGGGGAGAAGTGTTGCCACCACTTCGCCGGGTTGCACACCGACCTTTGCCAACGCGGATGCAAGGCAGGACACGCGGCGGAAGTATTGCGCATAGGTCATCCGAGATGTGCCGTAGACCACCGCCTCGCGGTTGGCAAAGATCAAGGCAGCCCGTTGCAAGTGCGAAAGTGGTGTCAACGGCACATAGTTTGCCGCGCGTTTGCCTAATCCGGTTTCGTCTCGCATCCAACCCATGTCGCCCCCTCACGCATTGCGTCGCTTTGGAGGTCGAGTATTGCGCCAAGTGCGTCACTTTGAAAGCCTCAAAATTTGACCAGGTTGCAGGGGTCATTCTGGCGGGAAAGCCAGCCTGTGAGGTGACGGGTCGGTTCTGGCGATGTTCATGATAGTTAGCCAAGAAGCTAAGTTATCACCGTTGGTCCATCGTGCAATGAATGGCGCCTGACAGCACTGTTAAACCTAGCAAATTGCATTGCGCAAGATGGCGCACCCCAATCAGGGATGCGCCAATGCGCGATCAGGCAGCTTTTGCCTCCGTGCCAAAGCGTTTGTAGAAATCCTGACCTTTGTCGGCCATCTCACGCAGCAAAGCGGGAGTGGCAAAGCGTGCGCCGAATTCTGCGGTCAATTGGTCGCATCGCTCAGCTGCGTAGGGCGCGCCGATCATGTCGAGCCAGCTAAACGGGCCGCCGGACCAAGGTGCAAAGCCCCAGCCGAGGATCGCGCCGACATCGCCTTCGCGGATATCTTCGAGCACGCCTTCCTCCAGCGCGCGCACGGCTTCCAGAACCTGCGCAAAGAGCAGACGATGCTGGACCGTGACCAAGTCGGGCTGGTCATCAGCCGCCGGGTATTGCGCGCAAAGCCCCTGCCAAAGTCCCTGGCGCTTGCCCTTTTCGTCGTAGCTGTAGAAGCCCGCGTTGGATTTGCGCCCCAGACGGTTTTGGTCAAACATCCAGAACAGGACCTCGTCCACTTCGCTATCAGGATAGGCATCGCCCATTGCTGATTTCGTAGCCTTGGCAATTTTCACACCAAGATCGACCGAAGTTTCATCGACCAGTTGCAGCGGACCAAGCGGCATTCCAAGAAGCTTTGCGGCGTTTTCGATCAGGGCCGGTTCTACGCCTTCTTTCACCATCCGAATGCCTTCGTTGATGTAGGGAATTATGCAACGGTTGGCATAGAAGAAGCGCGCGTCATTGACGACAATCGGTGTCTTCTTGATCTGGCGCACAAAGTCGAGCGCCTTGGCCACAGCCAGATTGCCGGTCTCTTTGCCTTTGATGATCTCGACCAGCAGCATCTTGTCGACAGGAGAGAAGAAATGGATACCGATGAATTTCGCGGCGTCCGTTGCGGCCTTGGCCAACTCTGTGATGGGGAGGGTTGAGGTGTTGGTCGCGAAGATGCAATCAGGGCCAGTGACAGCTTGCACTTTGGCGGTGACGTCGGCCTTGACGCCAACGTCCTCAAACACGGCTTCAACGATCAGGTCACAGCCCTTGAGCGCGTCATAGTCTGTTGTTGCGTTGATGAGACCAAGGACGGCATCCTTTTTCTCTTGCGTGACCTTTTTGCGCGCCATGCCCTTGTCGAGATGGGCCGAAGTGTATGATTTGCCCTTGTCTGCGGCCTCTTGCGTGCTGTCAATCAAAACTACCTGTATGCCAGCCAATGCGGAGACAAGCGCGATGCCTGCACCCATCATACCTGCGCCAATGATGCCGACCTGTCGGACCTTCTGATCTGTCGCTTCAGGGCGGTTTGCGCCCTTCTCCAAGGCCTCCTTGTTCACAAAGAGGCTGCGGATCATGTTGCTGGAGGAGGGGTTCATCAGCACATTTGTGAACCAACGCGCTTCGATCTTCAGCGCCGTGTCGAAAGGCACCAACGCGCCTTCATAGACAGATGACAACAGTGCCTTGGCGGCAGGATAGACGCCTTGGGTCTTGCCGTTCACCATTGCGGAGGCACCCACAAAGGTCATGAAGCCGGCAGGGTGATACGGCGCGCCGCCGGGCATCTTGTAACCTTTTTCATCCCAAGGCTTCACGATCAATGGCACTGACAGCACCCAGGCTTTGGCGGCCGAGAGTAGGTCATCCGCGGGGACGACTTCATCAACCACACCCGCAGCCTTCGCTTTTTTGGGGTCGTTCAGCTTGCCTTCGAGCAAAAGCGGGGATGCGCCCATCGCACCCAGCTTGCGGGACAAACGTGTGGTGCCGCCCGCGCCGGGGAAGATGCCGACAAGGATCTCTGGCAGACCGATTTTCGCTTTTGGATTATCGGCCACAAAGATGCGATGGCAGGACAGCGGAATCTCAAGACCAATGCCAAGCGCTGTGCCGGGCAGGGCGGCCGCAATCGGCTTGCCGCCTTTGTTGGTCTTGGGGTCCATGCCTGCGCGTTCGATTTTGCGCATGATGCGGTGGGCATTCATGATGCCGTCAAATAAGCCCTTGGCCGGATCGTCGCCTGCCATTTCTTTCATCTTGGCAATGACCTTCAGGTCCATACCACCCGCAAAGCTGCCGGGTTTGCCGGATGTTATGATCGCACCCTTAATGCTATCGTCTGCCAGCACCTGATCGATCAGCGCATCCAGATCGTCCCACGCATCAAGCGTCATGACGTTCATGGATTTGCCGATCGTGTCCCACAGGATTGTCGCAACGCCATCGGCGTCAGTTGTCATTGTAAAATCAGTCATATCGGCCGCTCCTTACACGCGTTCGATGATTGTGGCCGCACCCATGCCGGATGCGATGCAAAGTGTGGCAAGACCGGTGCTTTTGCCGGTGCGCTCTAGCTCATCCAGCAAGGTGCCGATGATGATCGCGCCAGTGGCACCCAGCGGGTGGCCCATCGCGATGGAACCGCCGTTGACGTTGACCTTGGAGTTGTCGACGTCAAAGGCTTGCATGAAACGCAACACGACCGATGCGAAAGCTTCGTTGACCTCAAAGAGGTCGATATCGCTGATCGCCATGCCGCTGTCTTTCATGATCTTCTCGGTCACGGGAACCGGACCGGTCAGCATGATCGTTGGATCAGTGCCGATCTTGGCTGTGGCGCGAATGACGGCGCGCGGTTTGATGCCCATCGCCTCGCCCCATTCCTTGGAGGCAATGAGGACGCCCGCGGCACCGTCCACGATACCGGACGAGTTTCCCGCGTGGTGGATGTGGTTGATCTTCTCTAGGTGCGGGTACTTCATTAGCGCGACCTTATCGAAACCGGGCATGACTTCGCCCATGGCTTGGAAAGCAGGGTTGAGTGAACCGAGCGTCTGCATGTTGGTTTCAGGGCGCATATATTCGTCGTGATCAAGGATCGGCAGACCGTTAATATCGCGGACCGTCACAACGGAATTGGAGAAGCGGTTGTCGTCCCACGCGGCCTTGGCGCGCTGCTGGCTTTCCATGGCCAGCTGGTCGGCGTCATCACGGGTGAAACCATATTCGGTAGCAATGATGTCCGCAGAGACACCTTGCGGCACAAAGTATGTGTCCATGGCGATGGATGGATCGACGGCAATCGCAGCCCCATCAGAGCCCATGGCAACACGGCCCATCATCTCGACACCGCCTGCGATATAGGCCTGGCCTGCGCCGCCTTTGACTTGGTTGGCTGCCAAGTTCACTGCTTCCATGCCAGAGGCGCAGAACCGGTTGATGGACAAACCCGGAATCGACTGATCCAGATCAGAGGCAAGGACAGCAGTCCGCGCAAGGCAGCCACCCTGTTCGGCGACCTGAGTGACATTGCCCCAGATCACATCCTCAATGGCGTGGCCTTCAAGGTTGTTGCGGGATTTCAGCTCGTTGAGCACACCGGCAGAGAGGCGGGCAGAGGTCACCTCATGCAGACTGCCGTCCTTGCGGCCCTTGCCACGTGGGGTGCGTATCGCGTCATAGATATAGGCTTCGGTCATTGTCGTCTCCGTATTTTCGCGCGTCAGTTCAGGGCGCGAGGCATGAGGTCATAGGGATGCTTCCAACCGGGCTGTGCGGCGATTGCATCTAGCCAGCGGTCGACATTCGGGTAATCCGCGCGATCAAAAGTGAACGGTTCGGGGTAGAACAGATAGCCAGCACAGGCGATATCGGCGATGGTGATATCATCGGCCGCCAGCCAATTACGGTCGGCAAGATGCGTGTCCATGACCTTCAGCGCAGAGGCCAGTCGCATGGCCATAAAGCCGTTCACATCGGCGCTGCGCTTGTCTTCGGGCAGGAAGTTCATGTTGAAACGCAAAGGCCCTGCAACGCCGGACACCTTGTGATTGTCAAAGAACATCCAACGCAGGACATCGCGGCGCTCGGCGGCGGACTTGCCACCCAGCCTGCCAGTCTTGGAACTGATGTAGTCCTGGATCACGCCGGATTGTGTAAGGATGAGATCGCCATCCTCCAGCACCGGCACTTCGCCCATGACATTGAGGGCACGGAACGCGGGTGAGCGCGTCGCCCCTTTGAAAAAGTCGACATAGACGGGCAGCCATGCCTCATCGGCCAATGTGAGTGTCAGCGCGACCTTATAGGCATTTCCGCTTTCGCCGAAGCAATGCAGTTTCATCATAATGTGCCCCCTCCCAGAGGTTCGGATGCGCAGCTGGCATCCGAATTTGAGTTTTCTTGCCAAGATGAAGGGAGAGCCTCTCGTTCATAACGAAATGTTAACCCTGTTTGGCGATCGTGGTGCCGCGTCAATAGCTGGAGAGCGACTTGACGTCCAAGGTGAAGCCCCGGCTCTTGCAGCATGGCCGGGGTGGAGCTTTGGGCTTCATCTTGGTCCAAAAACTCCCGCCGGAGGCTTCCATGGGTCGTTCTTGGCATTATCCTTTACCATTAGCGATCAAAAGTTTGCCGCCTCCAGTGCCATGACCGTGTCGCCACCCGTGTTGATGCGTACAAGGTGCATGGCCGTCGCTGGCAGTTGGCGGGCCATATAGTAGCGACCTGTCGCGAGTTTGGTCTCGTAGAATTCGGTATCTGATGCACCGCTGTCGAGCGCTTCCATCGCAGCCTTCGCCATCCGCGCCCACATCAAGCCAAGGCAGACGTGCCCCATCATATGCATGAAATCATAGGATCCTGACAGTGCGTTATTCGGCTTGGTTGCGTTTTGCATGAAGTACATGCCTGCCGCCTGAAGATCCTTGGATGCTGCTTTCAACGGCGTCAAGAAGTCCTTGTTCAGCACCGCATGGCTTTCGTTTTCTTTGACAAATGTCTTTATCATCTCGAAAAACGCCATGACATGCTTGCCACCATCCAGCGCCAGTTTGCGGCCTACGAGATCGAGCGCCTGCACGCCGTTGGCCCCCTCGTAGATCATTGCAATCCGCGCGTCGCGCGCATATTGGGACATGCCCCATTCTTCGATGTAGCCATGCCCGCCGTAAACCTGCTGTGCCGCTGTGGCGTATTCAAAACCCTTGTCGGTCAGGAACCCTTTAATGACGGGGGTCATCAGGGAAATCAGACCATCGGCATCGGCATCCTGGTTCCTGTGTGCCCGGTCGATCAGGTATGCCCCCCAGAACGTGAACGCGCGCGCGCCTTCTGTGAAGGATTTCTGATCCATCAGATTGCGCCGAATATCAGGGTGCACGATCAGCGGATCAGCAGGCCCATCTGGGTTCTGTGCACCTGTCACATCGCGCCCTTGCAGACGGTCATTGGCGTAGGCAACGGCGTTTTGATAAGCACTTTCCGCCTGCGCGTAGCCTTGCAGACCCACACCCAGACGCGCTTCGTTCATCATCGTGAACATGGCGCGCATGCCTTTGTGCTCTTCACCAATCAGATAGCCCTCGGCCTCATCATAGTTCATCACGCAGGTCGAATTGCCGTGGATACCCATCTTTTCTTCGATCTTGCCAGCTGAGACGCTATTGCGCTGCCCCAAAGAGCCGTCCTCATTCACCAGGAATTTTGGCACGATAAACAGAGACACGCCTTTGATGCCCTCTGGCCCGCCTTGGATTTTCGCCAGAACAAGGTGGATAATATTTTCCGCCATGTCGTGCTCACCCGCAGAAATGAAGATCTTCTGGCCGGAGATTTTATAAGAGCCGTCGCCGTCTGGCACAGCTTTGGTGCGCATCAGACCCAGATCAGTGCCGCAATGCGGCTCTGTCAGGTTCATTGTGCCGGTCCATTCGCAAGAGACCATCTTGGGCAGGTATGTCTGCTTTTGCTCAGCGGAGCCATGCGCATAAATGGCTGAATAGGCGCCGTGGGTCAGACCCTGGTACATGTTGAACGCCATGTTGGCGGAAACGAAAGGTTCCTGCGCTGCGGTGTGAATCACATAAGGCAGACCCTGCCCGCCATATTCTGGATCGCAGTCCATTGCAGTCCAACCGCCGTCCCTCATTTGCTGGAACGCCTCCTTGAAACCTGCCGGCGTGCGTACCACGCCGTTTTCCATGACGCAGCCTTCTTTGTCACCAACCACGTTGAGCGGGTGCAGCACCTCTGTCGCCACCTTGCCTGCCTCTTCGACAACCGCAGTGGTGAAGTCCCGGTCAAGCTCATCAAAGCCCTCAATATCCTGCTCGCTGATCCTGAGGAGGTCATGCAGGACAAATTGGATGTCTTTTGTCGGTGCGTTGTAAATCGGCATGCGGGTGTCTCCGTGGTGTCGTTCGTGTGAAGGCGGCGACTTCAGGCAGCCGCTGTTTTACTCTTGGCCAATTCGACGAGCTTCTTTGCGCCCCAAGCCATTTGTTCTTTCAGTTCACCGATCGCCTCTTCCAGTTCGGCCTTCTGGGCCTCCATTTCGGCAAGGTGCTGCTCGGCGAGTACGTATGTTTTGGAAAGCTGTGCCTCTTGCCCGTCGCCCATGTGGTAGAGGTCGAGCAACTGTCGGATATCTTCGAGCGAGAAACCAAAGCGCTTGCCGCGCAGGATCAGTTTCAGGCGCGCGCGATCGCGTTTGGTGAATAACCGCTTCTGGCCTTCGCGGACCGGAAACAGCAGCTCCTTGGCTTCGTAAAAGCGCAATGTGCGTGGTGTGACATCGAACGCGTCACACATTTCGCGGATGGTTAACAGCTTTTTGGTCATCTTCTCATTCCTATGTGCATGTCTCGTTTGTCATGCACTTGCGGGTGATAATGTCACCTTACAATCAAAGTTGACGTTCACGTAAACATAACGTGACGTCAAAATGAAGTTGACGAAAGGTCAGCAAAGATTGCCCTTGCTCCGGCGCAATAAAACATCGCGCAAAATGGCCTAATTCTTGCTGTCAAAGCGCTTTGATAGCACCAATCCCGCGCCATGATGTCCGCGCGGAGTTTAGGAATATGTAGTTGGTTGGGCGGTTTCCGTTGTAGCGGCGTGCTATCCCAGCGAAATTGCGGTTTCGTCGCGCAGTTTTTGTAGTTCAGCGATCGTTTCTTCCAACTGGCTTCGCTGGTCTTTCAGTTCGGCCATCTGGCGGTCTGCAAGGGCGACCCATTCGCGCATTTGCGCCTCTGTGCCTTCATGCTCATATATCAGCAGCCATTGACGGATATCCTCCAGGGAAAACCCAAACCGCCGCCCCCGCAGGATCAGCGTCATGCGTGCCAGTTCCTTCGGTCCATCAAACCGCGACCGGCCTTCTTTTTCGGGTGTCAGGAGTTCGATATACTCATAGTAGCGCAAAGTCCGCGGTGTGACGTCGAATTTTGCACACATATCTTTAAATGACAGTCGCGTCTCTGACATCGTATTCTCCCTGCGACGATCGTAGCGTCAAGTTGCGGCGACGGCAACGCATGATGAGGCTATCTTTATCAAGGTGAAGTGTTGGCAATATGGCGAAAACCGCGTTACCCAAAGATCAGACAAGCCGGAGCTTTCATGTCAGACCCCCAAAAATCCCGCCGCGATTTGCTGGCACGCCAATTCATCGAAGCAATCCCACATGCCCAGGAACTGGGGATGCAATTGACCGAGATTGCAGACGGCATGGCAGTTATCGCGATGGATTATGACGCGCGATTGGTAGGCGATCCTGAAACAGGTGTCATTCATGGCGGTGCGGTGTCGACTTTGATGGACACCTGTGCCGGGGCGGCTGTGATGTCGCATCCCGCAGCACCCATTGCCACGGCCACGCTTGATTTGCGCATTGACTATATGCGCCCGGCGACCCCCGGTGACCGGATCACCGCAACCGCCGTGTGCTACCACGTGACCCGCTCAGTTGCTTTTGTGCGCGCGACGGCTGTTGACGCCAATGCGGATCGTCCCGTGGCGACGGCCACCGGTGCTTTTACAATCGAGAGGGCAAAAACATGAGCCGCCGTCCGGAGCCCGTCCAAGTCGTCAAGCAACGCCGTGACGCGGCCCTGCAAAAACTCGTGGCCGGAGTGCCCTATATCCAGTTTCTGGGGATAGAGATCGACCGGCGCGGGGATGAGCTGACGGCAATCTTGCCCTTTGCCGACAAACTTGTCGGCAACCCGATGCTGCCTGCTATTCATGGCGGCGTTACGGCGGCATTTCTGGAAGTCACCGCCATCATGGAACTTAGCTGGGCGATGATCTGGGAAGACATGGAAGCGGGTAAATTCGCCGATACCGCCCCACGCATCGCCTTGCCCAAGACGATTGACTTCACGGTCGATTACTTGCGTACGGGTTTGCCGCGCGACGCCTACGCACGGGCACGTGTGAACCGCTCTGGCAGGCGCTATGCGTCGGTGCACGTCGAGGCCTGGCAGGACAATCGCAGCCGTCTGTTTGCACAAGGCACCGCGCATTTCCTGATGCCAACGCGCGATGACTGACGCGCTGACGCACCGCAGGGTCTTGGCAATTGCGGTCCCGATTGTCTTGTCCAACGCGACCGTGCCGATCCTCGGGATCGTTGATACAGCAGTTGTTGGTCAATTGGGCGAGGCTGCCCCAATCGGGGCCGTGGGCATCGGTGCGATTATCCTGACCGCGGTTTATTGGATCTTTGGTTTCTTGCGGATGGGGACAACCGGCCTGACATCTCAAGCCGTAGGTGCCAAAGATGTGGATGAGGTTGACGCATTGCTGGCCCGCGCCTTGCTCATTGGGTTGTCCGCCGGTGCCGTAATGATTGCGGGGCAGGTCTTTATCTTTCAGGGCGCATTCTGGGTGTCGCCAGCAAGCGCAGAAGTTGAAGGATTGGCGCGCGACTATATGGTCATCCGCATCTGGTCAGCTCCCGCAACGATTGCGCTTTATGGCATCACCGGATGGTTGATCGCGCAAGAACGCACCCGTGCAGTGCTGGTCATTCAAGTTGCCATGAATGGGTCCAATATCGCGCTCAGTTATGGATTGGGCCTGAAGTTGGGCTGGGGCATCGAAGGCGTCGCTTGGGCGACGTTCATTGCCGAATGGGGTGGTTTGCTGGTTGGCTTGTGGTTCTGTCGTGCCGTCTTTGGCCGCGCGGCATGGCTATCGTTTGCGCGGGTCTTCGATCTGGTGCGCCTCAGGCATATGGCCGCAGTGAATACTGATATCCTGATCCGTTCCGTGCTGCTGCAGGCCGTTTTCGTCAGCTTCATCTTCTACGGTTCCGACTTTGGAGACGTGCAACTCGCCGCAAATCAAATCCTGTTGCAGTTCTTATACGTGACATCCTACGCGCTCGACGGTTTCGCCTTTGCGGCCGAAGCACTGGTTGGCAACGCGCTGGGGGCAAAGGTGCGGGCGGCTTTGCGGCGCGGTGCGATGCTGAGCAGCTTTTGGGGGTTGGTGATCTGTGCCGGGCTTTCGTTGAGTTTTGCGATCTTTGGGGGCGCCGCGATTGACCTGATGACGACCGCGACGGATGTCCAGGACGCGGCCAAGACATATCTGCCTTACATGATCGCTGCACCGCTTGTCGGTGTGGCCGCATGGATGCTGGACGGGATATTTATCGGCGCGACCCGCACGACAGATATGCGCAATATGATGATCGTTTCCGTTGCGATCTATTTTGCGAGCGTTATCCCCCTGATCGCCGCTTTCGCCAATCATGGGCTTTGGATGGCGATGCTCATCAGTTTCATTGTGCGCGGCGCGACACTTGCCTGGAAATACCCGGCACTTGAGGCCGAAGCGGACAAGTCGGTCTCAGGTCCAGTCGCTGCGGCCTGATCCGACCGCCTCAGAGACGCTTGAAAAACCATCGCGGGCCAGAAGACCGTCAAGACCGCCTGCGATATCGCCGGCAAGCGATATCCCGCCATAGACCAAGGCCGTATAGAGCTGCACCGCAGAGGCGCCAGCGCGGATTTTCTGGTACGCCTGCTCTGGCGATCCCACGCCGCCGACCCCAATGATCGGCAAATGCGTCAGCCCGGCGAGCTGGGCCAAAAGCCGTGTTGATTTCTCAAACAGCGGTTGCCCCGAAAGCCCGCCATCTTCGCTCCGATAGGGTCCGTGCAATCCAGTGCGGTCCAGCGTCGTATTCGTCGCAATGATCCCATCAATGCCAGAGGCATTCGCGACTTCGGCGAGTTCGGCAAGTTCATCGCCCGACAAATCCGGCGCGATCTTGAGAAAGACAGGCAGGGGCGTGTTCAGGCCCGCACGTGCCTCCATCACCTTTGCAAGCAATGCGGCGAGTGCCGCCTTGCCTTGCAGATCGCGCAGTTTTTCTGTGTTTGGCGAAGAGACATTAACCGTCACGAAGTCGACAAAGCCACCGCAATGGCTCAGCACCTTTGCAAAGTCGCTGGACTTATCTTCGCTGTCCTTATTGGCCCCGAGGTTCAGGCCGATAACAGCATCCTGTGGCCGGTTGGCAAGGCGGCCCGCAATGACATCCATGCCTTCGTTGTTGAACCCGAAGCGATTGATTGATGCGCGATCCTGCGTCAACCGGTATAGGCGTGGTCTTGGGTTGCCCTGTTGCGGGCGCGGTGTCGCGGCGCCGACCTCAAGAAAGCCAAATCCGGTTTTGGCGAGCGCGTGTAGGGCGGTTGCGTTCTTGTCAAAGCCTGCCGCAAGACCGATTGGGTTCGGCAGTGAAAGACCCGCAACCGTCGTGCGCAAACGGTCAGTTGTCACAGGCCCCCCGCGTGGGCCCAATCCGGTGTTGAGCGCCTTGATTGCCAGCCCATGCGCGACTTCCGGGTCGATCTGACGCAGGGCCATCAGGGCGATGTTTTCAAGGGCTCTCATGTCAGATCAGGGAATTGGTGAAGGCCCGCTTCCAGCGGAAGGGGCTTGGACCAGATCACATCATCCAAGCGCAGCTTGCGATAGAGATGCGGGAAGAGAACACCTTCGCGCGCTGGTTCCCACTTAAGTGGCCCCAGCCCGTCGGCCTCAATCGCCAACAGCACCAAGCCCTCAACTCCGGTGAAGTATTTTGCTGCGGTTTCAGCCACGGTTTCGGCGGTGGAAAAGTGAATATAGCCGTCTGCCACGTCGATTGGTGCGCCGATCGTGTCGCCTTTCGATTGCAGATCGGCCCATTCATTGGCGCGGAATATTTTGTAAATCAGCATGACTGCCTCATGGCCTTTGCACAGAAATAGGTCAAGCCCATCAGTGTCAACAAGCCCTTGCAGCGCCATATGACAAGTTGACCGTGGGATATTGTTGACTCCGTCTAGCCCCCTCGCCAAGCTGACAACATATCTAACCTTGGGGGATCAGATCCAATGATTGCACGTATCATGACAACCACCTGCGCGCTTGCGGTGACCGCAACTGTGGCGGCAGCAGACTATTCGCTGACGATTTTGCACACAAACGATTTCCACGCGCGTTTTGAGCCGATCAGCCGCTTTGACAGCGGATGTTCCGGCGAAGACAACGCGGAAGGCAAATGTTTTGGCGGCACCGCCCGTATGGTCACGGCTATTGCCGAAGCGCGGGCGCGGTCCAATAACGCGATCCTTGTGGATGGGGGCGACCAGTTTCAGGGCACGCTGTTCTATACTTATTACAAGGGCGCTGCCGCTGCCGAGTTCATGAACCAGATGGGCTATGACGCCATGACCGTGGGCAACCACGAATTTGATGACGGGCCTGAAGTACTGCGCGGGTTTATGGATTCGCTGTAATTCCCCATCTTGATGTCCAACGCAGACGTATCGGCAGAGCCGCTGCTGGCTGAGACGCTGATGAAATCCACCGTGATTGAGCGCGGCGGAGAGATGATTGGCATGATCGGTCTGACCCCTGAAAACACCGATGAACTTGCCAGCCCCGGCAAGAATGTCAGCTTCACCGCGCCAGTCGCCGCAGTTCAGGCCGAGGTCGACAAATTGACCGCGATGGGCGTGAACAAGATTATCGTCCTGTCCCACTCCGGCTACAATGTTGACAAGGAGATCGCGGCGAACACGACGGGCGTCGATGTGATTGTTGGCGGTCACTCGCATTCGCTTCTGGGTGAAGCAGAGGGCGCAGAAGGTCCGTATCCGACAATGGTCGGCAGCACAGCGATTGTGCAAGCCTATTCATACGGCAAATATCTGGGTGAGCTGAACGTGACGTTTGACGATGACGGCAATCTGACCGAGGCGGTTGGCGCGCCTATATTGATCGACGCAAGCGTGACCGAAGACCCCACCACCGCTGCGCGTGTCGCTGAAATGGCCGTGCCGCTCGACGAAATCCGCAATCAGGTTGTCGCGGAGGCGGCTGGCGCGCTAGAAGGGGATCGCGCGGTGTGCCGGGCGATGGAGTGTTCCATGGGTAACCTGATCGCTGATGCGATGCTGGCACGTGTGGCCGATCAAGGCATTCAAATCGCGTTTCAAAACTCTGGCGGTATCCGCGCATCCATTGATGCCGGTGATGTAACGATGGGCGAGGTGCTGACCGTGCTTCCATTCCAGAACACGCTGTCAACATTTCAGGTGACAGGTGAAACGATGCTTGCAGCGCTCGAAAACGGCGTCAGCCAACACGCAGACGGCTCTGGCCGCTTCCCGCAGGTGTCGGGGATGCGCTTCAGCGTTGATTTGGCCGCTGAGGTCGGATCGCGGATCAGTGACGTGACCGTCGGCGGCGCTCCGCTTGATTTGGCAGCGACCTATGGTGTGGTCTCCAACAACTTTGTCCGCAATGGCGGGGACGGCTACGATATGTTTGAAACGGCCATGAACGCTTACGACTTCGGGCCGGATCTGGCGGATGTCACAGCCGAATACATGGCCGAGAATGCGCCCTATCAGCCATATGTCGATGGGCGTATCGCGATAAAATAGGTCTCATATAACTGCGATTGAGCGCGCCGCATGGTTCTTTGCGGCGCGTTTTTATTTGCGGCGATGCTGCCTGAGAGTTGACCGGTCCATCATCTGCGCATAGGCGTTTGCGCGTCAGCCGTTGTTGGAGCCGCGCGCATCTCTGTCATTCATTCCCTCTATTTGGCGGCAAGCCGCGTGACCGGGCCGCTTTTTGCGCTCTGGCAGCGCCGCGCGTTGCGTCTGGGCAAAGAAGATCCCGCCCGCGTTGATGAAAGACGGGGACAGGCGACCACCCTGCGCCCGCACGGACCGCTGATCTGGTTTCATGCCGCAAGCGTCGGAGAGACGCAGTCGATCCTGCCGTTGATCGTGACACTGCTGGAGGCGCGCGCGGATTTGCAGGTCTTGATAACGTCAACGACGCGCACCTCTGCGCAGATGCTCGCGGCAGATCTCCCTGATCGCGTGATCCATCAAATGGCCCCCTATGATACGGCTCACGCGTCTCGCGCTTTTCTCGATCACTGGCGGCCTGATGTAGCGATTTGGGTTGAAAGTGAACTTTGGCCGCGGATACTGGTTGAGGTTGGATCGCGCAATATACCACGTCTTTTGCTGAATGCCCGTGTCTCGGAACGCACGGCGGGGCGCT
>NZ_JBELFI010000018.1:0-29914 GCF_042093035.1 Yoonia sp.
CTCTTCCGATCTCAGGGCCGTTGATGACGAAGCCAAGAATTGTGACGGTGATGAACACGCCAAAACCCAAGACAGCGGTGACCGCAATCATTGATGTCGGTGAATACGACATTGGGAAAAGGGCCAAATAGTTCGAGAACAGGATGAATACGAAGATTGTCATGATGTAAGGGAAATACTTCACGCCGTCCTTACCACAGACATCTTCGACCATCTTGTATATGAAACCGTAAATCAGCTCAGCGACGGACTGGACCCGCGTCGGTATGACTGCGCGGCCACGGCTGCCAAAAACAAAAAGCGCCACGACACAAAGTACCGCAAGACCCAACCAAAGGGTCATGTTTGTCGGCGTGTACCAGCTTACCGGCCCATCACCGAACAGCGGCTTGACCATAAACTGGTCAAGTGGATAAAATGACAGACCACCTTCTGCTTTGTCCTCAGCCACGCGCGTCGCCCTCTTTTCTTGCAGCATCCTGCTGCTTTCTCTGCACCTCTTTGGCCGACCGCATCATGGTGAGAACACCCGCCGCCAGCCCAAAGAATATAAACAGCACCAGAAAAATCGGCATCGTCCCAAAGAGGGTATCCAGCCCGTATCCAATGCCGAAGCCGATCCCAAGACCCGCTACAAGCTCTATCACCATTCGCCATGCAAGCTGCGCCTGCGAATAATGCTCTTCCGAATGGTGCTTGACGTCAGGCGGCGTTTTCAAAGCTGCAATCTTCGCTTCAAGCGCCTTGAGGCGATCTGCTTCTTGGCCGTCAGACATCATAATCACCCTCTCGGAAGGTTGCGAGAGGTCTACGGTGAGGTGCGCAGAGTGTCAAGTTGCCAGATGATGCGATTTAATATATTATAATCAATGTCTTGTAAGTTTTTAGCCTGCTTGGCTTTGGCGTATTTCGCCGCGACACAACGCTTTTCAATATTCAACCAAATGGTTGACGTTTCTCGCGCGAGGCGCTTAATCGCGCATATGTCCATACGACTCGATCTCGTCTTTTCCGCTATCGCCGATCCGACCCGGCGGGCGATCCTTGCGATGTTGCTGGAAGACGATATGGCCGTAACGGATGTCGCAGAACCATTCGCGGTCTCGCTGGCCGCGATTTCAAAGCACCTCGGGGTGCTGTCAAGCGCTGGTCTGATCTCTCAGGAAAAGCGAGGCCGGGTGAAATGGTGCAAGCTTGAACCCGATGCGCTGCGTGAAGCATCGACGTGGATGCAGGCATTTGGGCAGATGGACGCGATTGACCTGGATGCATTTGAAGCGTTCCTGGATCAGCAGCTTGGGACGTAGGCAGGACCTGAACCCACCCAGCCATCAGCATTCCAGCAGTTTGACCTGCTCTTTGAGAAACCGAGAGAACGTCTGCACCTTCGTTGTCCGATGCAAATCCACATGGGTCACAAGCCACAACGACGCCGACCATTCTTCGCGCCGCGGCACGACTTCGGTCAGCGGCGCATTACTGGTCAATTCCTGCGCGACAACAAACCCGATCCCGGCACCGGCGAGGATGGCATCCTGCATGTTGCGGTTCTCGGTCACACGGTAGAGCATCCTGTCTTCAGGCACGATCTCTTGCAGCCATTTGATAAAGGGCGCTTTGCTGTTGTCCGTATCATGGCTGACGAACCAATGGTTTTTCAGGTCATCCTCATCCTCGGGCAGCCCAAAACGTGCGATATAGGCGTCCGAAGCAACGAGCGCCATATTCTGCTGGATCAGCGGCTGTACGACATTGTCCGGTTCTTCGGGCATCGTTCCGGCACGGATCGCCACATGGGCTTCACCATATTCGAGCCGAAAGACACGGTCCCCTGTGCGGTATCTGATCCGCACGTCCGGGTGTTCGGCCTGAAATGCAACCAGAATTGGCGTAAGCATCCGCGACGCCATACTCAGCGAGGTTACGACCAGATCGCCGCTCACCCCTTCACCCTGCCCTTTGATGCGCCCTGCCAACTGCGTGAATTGATCGTCTGTAGCTTGGGCGACGCGCAGCAAATCCTGCCCCGCTTCTGTGGCGGTATATCCACGGGCATGGCGCTGGAATAGCTTCACGCCCAAACGCTGCTCGAGCGCATCAATATGTCGGATGACCGTCGCGTGATGCACACCAAGGACATCGGCCGCGCCGCTGACGGTGCCACTGCGCGCCACCTGATAGGCCGTCCTGATCTCGTCCCAGTTGTCCATTATTCCTCCTGTGCGCTGACAAACATAACCTGTGGAATTTCTGCTATATCGTTCGCAAATGCAAGAGACTACCTCAATAGACAGACACCTACTGAGGAGATTTCCCATGACGACCGTTCTACATCTCAATGCCTCTGCCACAGTCGACGGCTCCGTGAGCCGCGACGCAACTGCACTTTTGACGCAGGATCTGGCACCCACCCGGATCATCACGCGCGATTTGGCTGCCACGCCACTTCCACAGATTGATGCGCAATGGGTGACAACGCGGCTGATCCCCGAAGCCGACCAAACTGCGGCGGACAAGGACGTGCTGGCACTGTCGGACACGTTGATCGCCGAAATCAAAGCCGCCGATGTGATCGTGATCGGAATGCCGATGTACAACTTTGGGATGCCAGCAGCACTCAAAGCGTGGATCGACCTGATCGCACGCCCCAAAGTAACTTTCGCCTATACTGAGAAGGGCCCCATTGGCCTGCTCGAAGGCAAAAAAGCAATCGTAGCTGTTGCCTCTGGTGGCGTGCCCGTCGGCGCCCCAATGGATTTCGCGACACCGCACCTGGAGCAGGTTTTGAAATTCGTCGGAATTACAGACATCACGGTACAGACGGCGAAAGACGTGCTCGAAAAAGTTGCCGCCTAAAAAACTGGACTTCATGCCCGGCCCGCTTATGTGGCTGGGCATGACAGCATCATCAAAGAGCACGACCATCCTTCGCGCCGTTCTGACAGTGGCATTTCTCTACTTTGGCTTGCGTAAGCTTGGTAGTTTCCAAACCGACGTCGCCATCTATGAGGCGATTGGCTTCGGCCAATTCCCGCGATATATCACCGGATCAATCGAATTCATCGGCGCAGCGCTTCTTTGGCGCAAGGGCTGCGAAGGCTTTGCAGGGCTTTTGCTGCTGGCAACAATGTTCATAGGCCTCAGCGCACTTCTGATCTGGGTCGGGCCACCGTACTGGCACATGCTGCTGCTTATCCTTGGCACTGGCACCGTTACTTGGGTCTACCGCAATCAACCGATATCTTTGCTGCGCTAGACTTATTGACTCGCTCTCGCGTCCGGCGTAAACGCCAGACAACTTCCGGATAGCTTCAGCTTTCCGGTCCCCGTTTCACAGGGGATCGCCCTCCGTCAGCGCGTTGCGCCCACGGGGGCGCGCTGCTTTGGAATTTGCCCACGGGGGGGGCGCTACTGCTTTTTGCTTTGCGTGCTTATATACGTGAACAACCGAAAAAATGACGAGGGCCTTGGCCAATGTTTGAAAACCTATCCGAACGCCTTTCTGGTGTCTTTGACAAGCTCACCAAACAAGGTGCGCTGACGGATGATGACGTCAAAACCGCGCTGCGCGAAGTGCGCGTGGCCTTGCTTGAGGCTGACGTCTCGCTGCCGGTCGCACGGGATTTCATCAAGGCGGTGCAGGAAAAGGCCACCGGGCAAGCAGTCACAAAGTCCATCACGCCGGGCCAGCAAGTCGTCAAAATCGTCCATGACGAACTGCAACATGTGCTGACAGGCGATGCCGAGCCGGGTGCGCTGAAAATCGACAATCCGCCAGCGCCGATCCTGATGGTTGGCCTGCAAGGGTCAGGTAAGACGACAACGACGGCGAAGCTGGCAAAACGTCTGAAGGAAAAAGAGGGCAAGCGCGTCCTGATGGCCTCGCTTGACACCAACCGTCCCGCCGCGATGGAACAGCTCGCGATCTTGGGCGGACAAATTGGTGTGGATACGCTGCCCATCGTCAAAGGCGAAGACCCGGTCGCGATTGCCAAACGCGCGAAAACGCAAGCAAGCTTGGGCGGCTATGACGTCTACATGCTCGACACTGCTGGTCGTTTGCACATTGACCAGGAACTGATCGCGCAGGCCGCCGCCGTGCGCGATGTGGCCAACCCGCGCGAGACGTTGCTGGTCGTGGACGGGCTGACAGGTCAGGATGCGGTGAACGTCGCACAGGAATTTGACGACAAGATCGGTGTCACAGGTGTGGTCCTGACACGGATGGATGGTGACGGACGCGGCGGTGCGGCACTTTCGATGCGCGCGGTCACAGGCAAACCAATCCGCTTTGTGGGCCTGGGCGAGAAAATGGACGCCATCGAAACCTTTGAGCCTGACCGCATCGCGGGCCGCATCCTCGGCATGGGCGACATCGTGGCCTTGGTCGAGAAGGCGCAAGAAACCATCGAGGCCGAACAAGCCGAGCGGATGATGAAGCGGTTCCAAAAGGGTCGCTTCAATATGAATGACCTCAAGATGCAACTCGAACAGATGATGAAAATGGGCGGTATGGAAGGCATGATGGGCATGATGCCGGGTGCCGCGAAGATGGGAAAGCAGATGGCGGCGGCTGGCATGGATGACAGCATCCTCAAGCGGCAGATCGCACTGATAAACTCAATGACAAAGAAGGAACGGGCAAATCCCGACCTGCTCGCCGCATCACGCAAGAAACGGATCGCCAAAGGAGCGGGTCTGGAAGTCTCCGAGCTGAACAAGCTGGTCAAACAGCATCGGCAAATGGCCGATATGATGAAAAAGATGGGTAAAGGCGGCATGCTGAAACAGGCTATGAAAGGCATGTTCGGCAAAGGCGGCGGTATGCCGGACGGCATGCCGGATATGAATGACCCCAAAGCCATGGCAGAGGCCGCCAAAGCGCTGCAAGGCAAATTGCCAGCAGGCGGCGGCTTGCCCGGATTGGGCGGCGGCGGCATGCAACTGCCCCCCGGCCTGTCCGGTTTTGGCAAAAAGAAATGAGCCTGCTCCATCATCTTGCCCCGAAAACTCCCGCCGGAGGCACCAACCCTATGACACACAACACAGATATCTGATCGCCAATGACCCCCGCCCCTACCCTCACAACAGCGCGTCTTGAACTGCGCGGCCCTCAGAAACGCGACCTCGCGGCCTTTACGGCGTGGGTCACGCGGTCCGAGCGGATGAATGCCGTGGGTGGGCCGGGCACCGATGGACAGGCATGGCGCGGATTCATCGCGGGGATTGGGCATTGGAACTGGCATGGCTACGGGTTTTTTACGGTGGTGGAACGGGCGACGGGTATCGCCGCGGGCCGCGTTGGCATCATCAACCATGCGGATTGGCCAGAGCCTGAAATGGCATGGCACATCTTCGACAGGTTTGAAGGCAAATCATACGCGTTTGAAGCCGCCTGTGCCGTGCGCGATTGGGCCGGGCGCACTTTGGGGTTGGCTCCGCTGATTTCGCTGATTGCGCCTGCCAACACGCGGTCTCTGGCATTGGCCACACGGCTCGGTGCGGTGGAAGAACGGCGCCAGACCGTCGACGACCAGCATGTGATTGTGTTCCGTCACCTCAACTACGCCGACCCGCGCGCAACAAAGCAAGCCGCTGGGGCCATCAAATGATTACCGTCCAAGTTCCTGCACCAAGGAGTGTCAAATGACCGACGACGTCACCCGCGCCGCTGAGATCCTCAAAGGGCATCGCGAAAGCATCGACCGGCTTGATGCGATCCTCGTCTATACATTGGGCGAGCGCTTCAAACACACCCAGGCCGTCGGCGTTCTAAAGGCCGAACACGACCTGCCCCCATCTGACCCCGCGCGCGAAGAAAGCCAGATCGCGCGGCTCACCGACCTTGCAAACCGGGCCAATCTGGATCCGGAATTTGCCAAGAAATTCCTGAATTTCATCATTCAGGAAGTCATCCAACACCACAAACAACATCAATCGTAAGGTGGATCGTGATCCACCCTACCCAATCGATCTTTAAGGAGAATACCCAATGTCTATGAAAATTCGTCTCGCCCGTGGCGGCTCTAAGAAGCGCCCTTTTTATGCAATCGTTGCCGCAGACAGCCGTATGCCGCGTGATGGCCGCTTCATCGAAAAGCTCGGCACATATAACCCCATGCTGCCAAAAGACAGCGAAGAGCGCGTGAAAATGGATATGGAGCGCGTGAAGTACTGGCTCGGCGAAGGCGCACAGCCAACTGACCGCGTGTCCCGTATGCTGGAAGCCGCTGGTGAGCTGCCAAAGAAAGACCGTGCGAACCTCCAGAAAGGCACACCTGGCAAAGCCGCGCAGGCACGCGCCGAAGAAAAGGCAGCAAAAGCAGCCGCTGCTGAGCAAGCAGCAAACGCGCCAGCAGAAGAAGCACCTGCTCAAGAAGAAGCTGCGGCAGCAGAAGAGTAAGACCTCTGACGCGATGCCCCACCGCTTGGGGCATCGCACCTCACTCAAAATGGAACTGATGCATGTTTCGTTTGTTGCGTCTTATCTTCATGCTGATTGCGGCCTTTGTCGCAGGCATGCTTTATGAAAGAGACGGACGCCGTACCATTTGCGAAAATGGCGGCGGCTTATGGATCGAGAATATCTGTGTCGGACCGGAGTTTACCAATGACTGACCGCGTAATCGTTGGCGCTATTGGCGGCGCATTCGGCGTCCAGGGCGAGGTGCGCCTGAAATCCTTCTGCGCAGACCCGCAAGACATCGCGGATTATGCGCCGCTTTACACCGAAGATGGTCGCGCCTTTGCGCAATTTGTCCTCACCGGGCAGCTGAAGAACGGCTTTACTGCACGGATTGACGGGGTCGTCACGAAAGAAGACGCCGACGCTCTGCGTAACCTGAGCCTTTATGCAGATCGCGCGGTGATGCCATCCTTGCCGGATGATGAATACTACTATGCCGATCTGATTGGCCTTACGGTCGTTGATACGGGCGGCACGACCCTTGGCACCGTCAAAAACGTGATGGACCATGGCGCAGGCGACCTGCTCGAAATCATCGTCTCGGGCCAATCCGAAACGATCCTGCTGCCCTTCACCCAAGTTGCCGTCCCAACTGTCGACCTTGCTTTGAAACGCATCGTCGCGGACCCGCCAGAAGGTCTGTTCTCATGAGCAAACCACCCCGCTCCGCTGGTCGTATCGCCGTGCAGGCAACTTTGAAACCGCGTGAGCTGATGACGGATACGCCCGATATCGCGGGAACCTGGACGGCCAAGGTTATTACACTTTTTCCAACAGCCTTTCCGGGTGTTCTGGGCGAAAGCCTGACCGGAAAAGCCCTGAAGGACGGGCTTTGGCAGCTTAAGACATATGATTTGCGCAGCTACGGGATCGGCAGGCATCGCAATGTCGATGACACCCCGGCAGGCGGCGGCGCGGGCATGGTTCTGCGTGCAGATGTGCTGGAGAACGCCATTTCAGACGCCCATCTTGGTGCGCGCGGCGCCGCGCCCTTGGTTTATCTCTCGCCGCGTGGTCGCCGATTTGACCAGCAAATGGCCCGGAATTGGGCGCGCGCGGACGGCGTGACGATGCTCTGCGGTCGGTTCGAAGGCGTGGATGAGCGGGTCCTGCAGCATTACAACATCCAAGAGGTCAGCCTCGGCGATTTTGTGATGACCGGCGGGGAAATTGCGGCGCAGGCCATGATTGACGCGACTGTGCGACTTCTGCCGGGTGTGTTGGGAAATGCGGAGAGCGCCATCGAAGAGAGCTTTTCCGCCGGGCTCCTCGAACATCCGCAATATACCAAGCCGGCCGAATGGAATGGTCACCCGATCCCTGCCGTGCTGTTGTCTGGCAATCACGCAAAGATCACGGAATGGCGCAAGCAAATGTCGCTTCAAATCACGAAAGAGCGCCGCCCGGATCTTTGGGCGGCGCTCAAAGGCAAGTCAGATTAGGCAAGCTTCGCTTCGTCGCGATGCAGGTAGATCACTGCAAACAAAAGCGCGGCCAAGACAAGCGCGGGCACCATTGATGGACCAAGTACCAACAGGTGCGCCAACACCGCGCCGACGGACGTCGACGCCAACAGAGCGGCGCCAATCAGCCGCACAGCTGGCACCCAGAGCAGGATGGCGCCGCTGATCTCGATAATGCCGGTCACGTAGCGGAACCATTGACCAAGACCCACGGCATCGAATGTTTGCACCATCATTTCAACGCCCGCGAGCTTCGCGCCACCCGCCATGACAAATGCGGCTGTTAAGAGGACCCGCAATCCTATTGAGAGATATTTCATTTGTTTCATCCTTTGTTTCTGGCCATCTGATAATTCAAACGTGCGCTCAAACACAATTTGCAATTTTTGCAGCCTATTTGTGCATTTATGCACATATTTGATTTGCGAAAATCCAGTGCCGCACCCCCTTGATCGCTAGGGCCGTTGGGCCTATACGACGTCATCTCCGGTCAGCGCGCTGATTCCGGGGCTTGGTTTATGGAAGAACCGGATCAACGATCACACCTTTCGTGGGTGTTTCATCGCCGGGAACGCCAGACGACCTTCAAACAGATGATGACGCACCTCTGGCGGGCGGCTTGACCGGACCCGGGTTACGACACAGAGCTCTACGGCACGGCAATGACATTGCGGAAAACCGCAAGCATATGAAAAAGGAGCGTTTCAGATGGACCTGATCGCACAACTCGAAGCGGAACAAGTCGCCGCACTTGGGGCAACAATCCCCGACTTCAAAGCGGGTGACACCATCCGCGTCGGTTACAAGGTAACCGAAGGTACACGCAGCCGTGTGCAGAACTACGAAGGCGTTTGCATCGCACGCAAGAACGGCAAAGGCATTGCCGGTTCGTTCACAGTGCGCAAGATTTCTTTCGGCGAAGGTGTGGAGCGTGTTTTCCCGCTGCACTCTACAAACATCGACAGCATCACAGTCGTCCGCCGTGGCCGCGTCCGTCGCGCCAAGCTGTACTATCTGCGTTCGCGCCGCGGTAAGTCCGCACGTATCGCAGAGGTCACTAACTACAAAGCGCCCAAGGGCGCCGAAGCGTAAGGATTGCCGCTATGAAAAAAGATACGCACCCAGATTACCACATCATCGACGTCAAAATGACCGATGGCACTGTGGTTCAGATGAAATCCACTTGGGGCAAGGAAGGCGATACAATGTCGCTGGATATCGACCCATCCGTGCACCCTGCATGGAACGGTGGCTCCACACGCTTGATGGATGCCGGTGGCCGTGTGTCCAAGTTCAAGAACAAATACGCTGGTCTGGGCTTCTAAGCGACCGACCTGTCGAACTTGTTGAAGCGCCGCTCCCTTTTTGGGGCGGCGTTTTGCGTTTAGGGCTTGTCAAGCCGGTTTATGACGGCGGACACTCGCTGCATTATATCAAAGAACGGACCTGCCATGAATATTCCAGACTTTATAAAATCTTTTCCGGCGCTCGACGTGCCCTTCCCCGACAGTATTGTTACGACGTCGGCAATAAGATCAGACGGCGGATAGATGGTGATGTTCGAATTTCATCAAGACCTCGCCCTACCCGAACACCACCACAAGGCGCAATGGGGAACGGTTCTGACTGGTCAGGTCGAATTGACGATCGCGGGTGAAGCTAGGACCTATTTGCCCGGACAAAGCTATTCGATCCCATCCGGCGTGCCACATGCGGTCAAAGTTACTGCAGGGACGAAAGCGATCGATATTTTCGAAGAACCGGACCGTTACGGTCTGCGCGATTAATCCCATCGCGCCATTGATTGGCCAAAAATGAACCACCCACTCAGCGCCCTCATCGATCAAATCGTCCAAAACGCCGAACAGCGTGGCGATTTTGATGATCTACCCGGGTCTGGCAAACCGCTCACCCATCTGGATGACCCGCAAAATGCGGTCCTGAACCGGATGATGAAAAAGGCGGAAGCAAAATCGCCTGTCGTCGTCTTGCGCAACCAAATCCTGAATAGTCAGGAAAAGTTGAAGACACTGACCGACCCAAACGAAAGAAAGGCGGAAATGCTCCGCCTTTCTGAATTGCACACGAAGCTTGCCATCGAAATGGAAGCATTCAGGAAATACGGCTAGGCGGCCGACCGGCCGCGCCCTCCACCGCCGCCACCGTTCCGACGACGTCCACCGGGTTTACCCTGACCACCGCCGGGCTTGCCGCCTGCACGTGGGGCACTACTGCGATTGCCACCGCCGCCGCGACGACCGCCGCCACCATTGGGGCGTTTTTTCTGACCCGGCTGGATTTCCCAAGGACGACCAGACCCTACTGGAATAGTCTCCTTCATCGCTTTTTCGATATCCTGCAATTCGATCATCTCATCAGGTGCCACGAGTGCCACGGCGCTGCCATCGGCCCCTGCCCGTGCAGTCCGGCCAATCCGGTGCACATAGTTTTCCGCCACATTGGGCAGGTCATAGTTGTAGACGAAACGCACGTCCGGAATATCGAGACCGCGGGCCGCCACATCGGTCGCAACCAACACACGGACTTTGCCAGCCTTGAACGCTTCCAAGGCGCGTTGGCGCTGCCCTTGGGACTTGTTGCCGTGGATCGATGCCGCCGCAAATCCCTTCTTTTCGAGCACTTTATAGAGCTTCTCACAGCCGTGTTTGGTACGTCCGAAAACCAGCGCAAGCTCGTCGCGGTGCTTGTCTAACAACTCCACCAGCAGATCGGTCTTTGCAGCCTGCGCCACAAAATGCACCGACTGGTTGATCTTCTTGACCGCCTGCCCCGGAGGGTTCACCTGCACACGGACCGGGTCTTTGAGGTAGGTATTGCCTAATTCGCCCATCAGCTTCGGCATCGTGGCAGAGAACATCATCGTCTGACGGTCTTTGGCCAGAAGCGGCGCAATCTGGCGCAGCGCATGGATAAAGCCCATGTCGAGCATCTGATCGGCCTCATCAAGGACAAGGTAAATCGTTTCATCCAACCGCACGGCGCGGCGGTCCAGCAGGTCAATCAGGCGACCGGGTGTGGCAACCAAAAGGTCAACACCGCCTGCCAGACGTTTCGTCTGGGCGACAATGCCAGCGCCGCCCACAACCAAGGCCACCTTCAGGTGGGTGCCTTTGGTGTAGGCGGTCAAGTTGTCTGCGATCTGTTTGGCCAACTCGCGCGTCGGCGCGAGGATGAGACCACGGACTGTTTTCGCGTTTGGCTTCACGCCCGCTTTAAGCAGCGCGTGGATCATCGGCAAACCAAAAGCGGCCGTTTTACCGGTACCAGTCTGTGCAAGACCCATCACATCGCGGCCATTCATGGCGTGCGGGATGGCTTGGGTTTGGATTGGTGTGGGATCAGTGATCCCTTGTTCTTTGAGAACATTAATGAGACGGGGCGCGAGGCCCAGCATGTCGAAATCCATAAAGGCGTATCCTATTCGTTGCGGGCCTTCGGCCCGCGCATATCATTTGGCACAGCGCAACATGCGATGAGCCGGTGCAAGGTTGCGCCAATATGCTGACTGCCAAGACCGCATTGTCCGGGCGCCGATGTGGCGCGGGACCCCTGCGTGATGTGGGAACCTGAGGTTTAGACGACGCCTTGCGGATGGACCGCTTGACGGTCCCGCTCTGCTCACGCGGCAGCTTGCGTCGGTTGTCTGGCAAATGCGCCTTTGCGCCTCTCCTGTCAAGGGCCGGGTGAAAAAGGAGGTCGCGAGTGTTGCATGTGCTTCCCCTCATTGACCCCACAAGATATAGTTATCCAAAGCAGAGATGAGTGGGGAATCGTCCAGTGGCGCATATTATTGTGGTCGGCAACGAAAAGGGCGGTGCGGGCAAATCAACTGTCTCAATGCATGTGGCGACAGCATTGGCCCGTATGGGCCATAAGGTCGGCGCCCTTGATCTGGATCTGCGGCAAAAAACACTGGGCCGCTATATTCACAACCGCAAGGCTTTCATGGCGAGCAAAGGCTTGAACCTGCCAACGCCCGCTTACCATGACCTGCCCGACATCGACCAAAGCACGCTCAAACCCGGAGAGAACGCCTTTGACCGGCGTCTTGCCATGGCCGTACAAAAAATGGAAACCGATGCAGACTTTATCCTGATCGACTGCCCCGGCTCTCACACCCGACTTAGTCAGGTGGCGCATTCGCTTGCCGATACGCTGATTACACCGCTTAACGACAGTTTCATTGACTTTGACTTGCTTGCCCATGTGGACAGCGACGGAGAAGAGATTACCGGACCCTCCGTTTATTCGGAGATGGTCTGGAACGCCCGGCAATTGCGCAGTCAGGCCGGGCTGAAACCGATCGACTGGATCATTGTGCGCAACCGCCTTGGCGCGCAGGCGATGGTGAACAAGGAAAAGATGCATCGTGCCATCACAAAACTAGCCAAGCGCATTGGTTTTCGTGTCGCACCCGGTTTCAATGAGCGGGTGATTTTCCGAGAACTCTTCCCGCGCGGGCTAACGCTTCTGGACCTGCGCGATATCGGCGTGAAGGGGATGAATATTTCAAACGTCGCGGCACGACAGGAGTTGCGCGAGCTGGTGAAAGCGCTGGAGTTGCCGGGCGTGACCCCCAATTTCTGACGCACCGCCCCCCGCTACCCGCAACGCCAGACCAACACTGCCCTTTTATTAAGCAAAATCACGGCCTACTGTACCTGAAATTGAGGGAGGGTTCGCCCGTGCGAGAATTGATTGCGCTGCAGCGCTATGCCACGCTAGCCATTGTCATCGTTCTGACGGCCGTCTTTGTAGTCATCGGGTTTTGGGTCTCTTGGGTCTTTATCTTGGCTGCGGTTTTTGCCGGAGTAACCCTGCTGGGCATCCACGATATGCGCCAGGACAGACATGCGGTTTTGCGCAACTATCCAATCCTTGGACACATCCGTTTCCTTTTCGAAAAGATCCGCCCTGAAATCCGCCAATACTTGATCGAAAGCGATCAGGATGAGCAACCTTTCAGCCGCGAACAACGTTCATTGGTGTATCAGCGCGCCAAAGGGGCCGAGGATAAACGGCCATTCGGCACCCAAGAGCGCGTCTACGACGCAGGCTATTCATGGCTGACCCATTCGGTCGAACCCACACATTTCGACAATACCGATTTTCGGGTCATGGTGGGCGGCTCGAAATGCAAGAAACCCTATGATGCTTCGCTCTATAATATCTCCGCGATGAGCTTTGGCGCGCTTTCGGCCAATGCGATATCGGCGCTCAACAAAGGCGCCAAGACGGGTGGCTTTGCGCATGACACCGGCGAAGGTGGCATCAGCCGCCATCACCGTGAAGGCGGCGGCGATCTGATCTATGAAATCGGCTCCGGGTATTTTGGATGCCGCAATCATGACGGCACATTCAACCCTGAGAAATTCGCCAAGCAAGCAACGGACGATCAGGTCAAGATGATCGAAATCAAGCTCAGTCAAGGCGCAAAACCCGGGCATGGCGGTATGCTGCCTGCCGCCAAGATCACGCCAGAGATAGCCGAGGCCCGCGATATCCCCATGGGCGTTGATTGTGTCTCACCACCGGGACATAGCGCGTTCGAGGGACCGATGGGGCTGATGGAATTTGTCGGGCAACTGCGCGAATTGTCCGGCGGCAAGCCTATTGGAATGAAGCTGTGCATCGGTCACCGGCGTGAATTCATGTGCATGGTCAAAGCAATGCTGGAAACCGGAAATATCCCTGATTTCATCGTGGTTGACGGCACCGAGGGCGGCACCGGCGCCGCACCATTGGAATTTGCCAACCACGTTGGAATGCCGATGGTCGATGGCCTGACCTTCGTGCATAACACGTTGCGCGGCGCAGGCATTCGCAATGAGGTCAAGATCGGGGCCGCCGGCAAGGTCGTCAGCGCCTTTGATATCGCGCGGGCGCTGTCATTGGGGGCGGATTGGTGCAACTCGGCGCGCGGTTACATGTTTGCCATCGGCTGCATCCAGGCACAGGCCTGCCATACCAATCACTGCCCTGTCGGTGTGACCACCCAAGACCCGCTCCGCCAGCAGGCGTTGAATGTGAACGGGAAATCTGTCCGGGTGGCGCGGTTCCATGCCAATACGCTCAAGGCGCTGGGTGAAATGGCGGGCGCTGCAGGTCTGGATGACCCGCGCGGGTTTCTGCCCTACCACTTCATGACCCGGAAAAGCGACGGCCAGATGTCAGAAGCCGCAGATGTCTACACCTACTTGCGCGAAGGGTTCTTGCTGGACGACGGGGATGACAACCCGATTTACCGCGAACGCTGGGCACGGGCGAACGCTCATAGTTTCGCCCCACCTGAGGCCGCGCGGTAATCAGTCCTCTTGCCGGGGCGGGGTCTTGCCTGCGATGCGCATGAATAACGATACACGCGGCGTCGTTGCCGTCTCAGAGCGTGAGCGTGTGCGCAAGACTGGCGTGTTCTGGGATGTCCCGCTGCGGCTTTCGCGCAGCACGATATACATACCGCTGGCGATGATGATCCCGGCACCAATCGCCGTTGCCTGATCGATCACCTCGTCAAAAAAGACATATCCAAAGATGCTTGCCCAGACAATCTGGCTGTATTGCATTGGCGCAATGATTGCGGCCTCACCCGCTTGATAGGCTGCGATGACCAAACGGCTAGCGAACCATGCAAATGTCGCGATGACAGCCAGCAGGCCCAAATGCTCAATCGGCATCGGGACATAGACAAAGGGCAAGGCCGCGGCCATCAGGACGAAGTTGACCATCATCGGGTAAAGCAACATGACAACGGGGCGTTCTTCGTTGCCGATCTTGCGGACGACGATTGACGCCAGCGCCCCGCCGATAGCCGCCGCCAGTGCCGCCAGATGGCCCAAAGTCAGCTCTGTTGACCCCGGACGCAACACCACCATCACACCAGCCAAGCCGACCAAGACCGCGAGCCAACGCCGCAGGCGGACGGTCTCGCCCAGCACGGGGATTGCAAGGATGGTTATCAGCAAGGGGGCTGCAAAAAGGATCGCGTAGACCTGCGCCAAGGGCAGAACCGAGAAGGCATAAAAGACCGACACCCCGGTGACGACGGCCGCGACCGTCCGCAATGCCAACCACCAAGGATGGACTGGCACCAGCGTACCCGGCTTGGCGTCCCGCATCATCATAACCATCGCGAGCGGGAAGCTGAGCAGGACACTGAAAAAGACAATCTGGAACGGGGAATACAGCCCGCCCAGTATCTTTACGACGACATCATGCGTCGAGAAAATGCCGAAGGCCAACAGCGCCAGAAGCGCACCTTTGGCATTCGGCGACATCAGACGCTTTCGTCGAGTGCAGCGAGGATCACATCACCCATTTCTGTCGTGCTCAGCGGTGTGCCGCCCTCCGGGCCCATCAAATCGGCAGTCCGGGCACCATCAGCGAGGACTTTTTCAATCGCGGCCTCAAGACGGTCGGCCTCTGCGCCTTCGTCGAAGGAATACCGCAGCGCCATCGCGAACGACAGGATACACGCAATCGGGTTCGCCTTGCCCTGCCCCGTAATGTCCGGTGCAGACCCGTGCACGGGTTCATACATCGCCTTCGGACGGCCGTTTGCCATCGGCAGGCCAAGCGACGCGGACGGCAACATGCCCAGCGATCCGGTTAGCATTGCAGCGCAATCGGACAAGATGTCACCGAAAAGGTTGTCGGTCAGGATCACATCAAACTGCTTTGGTGCGCGCACCAACTGCATCGCGCCATTGTCGGCGTACATGTGGCTCAGTTCGACTTCGGGATAGTCTGCGTGGACTTCGGTCACGACATCACGCCACAAAATCCCGCTTTCCATCACATTGGCCTTCTCCATCGAGCAGACCTTCTTGTTGCGCTTCATCGCCAGATCGAATGCGGCGCGGGCCGCGCGCTCAATCTCGGCTTCTGTGTAGCGTTGGGTGTTCACGCCGACGCGCATGTTGTCTTCGATATGAATGCCGCGTGGTTCGCCAAAGTAGACGCCGGAGGTCAATTCGCGCACGATCATGATATCGAGACCGGCAACGATATCCTTCTTGAGGGATGAAAAATCAGCCAGCGCATCAAAGCACTGTGCCGGGCGCAGGTTGGCAAAAAGGTCCATTTCCTTGCGCAGGCGCAACAGGCCGCGCTCTGGCTTGACGCTGAAATCAAGGTTGTCGTATTTCGGGCCACCAACAGCACCGAGCAAAACAGCGTCGACCTCCTGCGCGCGGGCCATCGTGTCATCGTGCAGTGGCACGCCATGTGCGTCATAGGCTGCACCGCCAACCAAATCTTCGGACACGTCAAAGGCCAGATCGCGTTTATCACCGAACCAGCCGATAATGCGCTTAACTTGATCCATGACTTCGGGGCCGATGCCGTCACCGGCGAGGATCAAAAGGGATGGGTTTGCCATAGATCGCGTCCTTGCTTGCATAAGTTGCCTAGCCCCTAGCGCGGACGTGCAGCGGGATCAAGATACCAAGGGGCGCAGACCTGCCTCCAACAGCGTCCAAACGCGGCGAATGCGGGGGGCTTGGCGCATTGCCTCATGCGCAGTCAGCCAAACGGGCAGAACAGGCAAGGACAGGCCCAAGTCAATTTCAACAACGGTCGGGTCATCGCGCCCGATGCCGCGTTGCGCAAACCCGATCCCGCATCCTGCGCGCACCAACTCCCAATACGCGATGTTGTCGTCACACCGCGGTCTGCTTATCATGCGCGAAATGCGCTATCTGTCTGAGATGTCGCATCAGATAAGCGACACGAAATTCAAACGCCTGTTGCCGGACTTCCGACCAACCGATTTGGAAACAGTTATGCATGGGGGCCTACCGAAGTAAGTCGACCCAGATCATCCGATGCGGGCCAGCCTTGGTACCGTCGTCCCCGAGAAAGACACGCTCCGGAGTGTCCTCATCAGGCCAGAATGTCCCTGAACCGACCACCTGCCATGCGGTCGAAGGTAAAATGTAGCTGACCCGCAACTGCCCCGGCCCATCGCTGCCCCAGTCGGCATTCGGCTGTCCGCCAAGTGGGTCCATCAAATCCGGGCGGCGCAGGAAATCCTGCATCGCGTCCTGCTTCCCTGCCCCGCGCACTGGATCGAGATTGGCATTCCCCAAGACAACAAAGCCCTCTGGCGGATCGGTCTCAAGGATGTTCTCCCACAAACGAAGCTCATCGCGGTTGCGCAGACCGTTCATGTCCTCCGGCCCATCAAAGACGGGTGGAGTTGCCGCGAAAACCATCAAAGACAGGACACCGCCATCGGGTACCGCCAAGGGTACGACCCAATGACCAGCGGAGGATAGACGCAGATTGTCTTGAACCAAGGGACTGAAAAACGCCTTTCCATCCAGACTTGGCAGTTGCGCACCGTCCAGATTACGCCAGAGAAGTTGGCTGAAGTCTTGGACTTCATCCTCTAACACCGCAAAGCGCGACAGGATTGCCATGCCACCGTCACCAACAAAGCGGCCATAACCTTGGGCGTCGCGCGCATCGCCGCGCCGACCATTTCCATCGATATCTAGTCCGGTCGGAACCCCTGTGTTGGGCGTAAGGGCAAAGCGATACGGATAATCCTGTGCCAGACCGCCCGCAAAGGCATCCAGCGCGTAGCCATCAAGGTCGTAGTCAAAGTCTGTCAGGACAAGGACATCAGGCGCAATCAGGTCAATGATCTTCGCAATCGCGATGATCGCATCGTCTTCACCCTTTTGAATATCGCGCAAAAGAAGGCCCGGACCATCACGACTGAGAGGAGCGGCGAAGGTGGCAATTCTGACCGGCTCTGCCGCAGCAAAGCCCGCCCAAAGCACGCAGATCAGACCGCCATAGCACCGCGCGATTCGTCGCGATCGTAGGCGCGCTTGCGTTGCAGGTGGATCATCTGCGCCACGCGGCTGAGGGCCACGCCGCGCATCATAATACTGGCAGGCAAAAACGCCCATGCAGAGACCGTCCAAATCAATGTTTGCGCGCTGTCAAAGCCAATCGGTGTCCCCAATTGCGCCATCAGCTTGATTACAAGTGGCACTATGAAGGGCAGCAAAATTCCTAAGATAATGTTAATACGACCATCCCGTTTGAGGCGACGCACCACGTCTCCGCCAGCGGTGGGGTCAAACGTGGGCAGGTTGATCCAGACGTTGAAGGTGTCATTGCGGCGCGGCCAGCGGTAGAGGCGCAGCAATATAACGAACCAGATCACCGACAGCAGTGACAGCAAATAGCTGAGGCCCGCTGCATCTCGGATTCGGTCGAGCATGACAGGATCAGTTCCCTCTGGCATCATTTGCACCATCAAACGGACCGGCGAATATGGAAAATCCACCGCCTGCCCCAATTGGGCACCGCTGTCTTGAAAGGCGATCGTGATGTCCGATGGGATAACTTCACCCCGGAATATCACCGACAGGCTTAGCACGGTGGCAAACAATGCAGAGAACCGGACGCGGTTAAAAGGCGGCGCGTCACGAAACTCAACCAGACTGGGGCTTTTGGCGGTATATTCAACAATCGTGAAAAGCCCGCCAAATACGGCGATCAGTGCGACGATCTGCGTGCTGTCCTGATCGATATCGGGCAAGAGTGCATAGGGCATGACAATGAGCATCACGACCAGCACAGCTCTCACTATAGCGTTTGGCAACCGAGATAGCACAGTCGCGTTTCCTTTATGCGCATGCCCTGCGCTTTACTGGTTCATACCATAGAACAAGTCATAATTCCTTGATCCAATCGACGTACCGTTGACCCCATGTCCGCCACATCATCAAGTTGGCAGCATAAAAAACGGGAATAGCCCCGTAGTTTGGCATCAAAGTGATGCCTGAATGCAACCTGATTCTCAAGTTCAGGCGCAATTTTCGTCATGTTTTCAACCATAGATCATTCAAAATGAAAAAGCCGCACAAAAATATGCGGCTTTCTCGGGAATTTCTGCATGGGCGCTAGACCCAAGGTCGCGCAGTGCTCGCCTGTGCTTCAAATGTGTCGATTGATGCGACTTTTTCCATCGTCAGGCCAATGTCATCAAGACCATTCATCAGGCAATGCTTTTTGAACGCATCCACTTCAAAACTGAAAACATCGCCATCTGACGACGTGATCGTTTGGGCTTCAAGGTCAACCTCGATCCGCGCATTTGATCCTTTTTCAGCATCCTTCATCAATACATCCACCTGCTCTTGCGGCAGCGCGATTGGCAGTATGCCGTTTTTGAAGCAGTTGTTATAGAAGATATCCGCGTAGGACGGTGCAATCACGCAAGTGATGCCGAAGTCTGCAATCGCCCAAGGCGCATGTTCACGCGAGGAACCACAGCCGAAGTTGTCACCCGCGACAAGGATTTGTGTGTCACGGTACTGCGGCTTGTTCAGCACGAAATCAGGGATTTCATTGCGGTCGTCATCATAGCGCATTTCGTCAAACAGGTTCACGCCGAGGCCAGACCGCTTGATCGTTTTCAGGAACTGCTTGGGAATAATCATATCGGTGTCGATGTTGACCAGCGGCATCGGGGCGGCGATGCCGCTCAGTTTGGTGAACTTTTGCATTACATCATCTCCCGCACATCAGTCAGTTTTCCGGTGATGGCCGCAGCCGCCGCCATTTGTGGCGACATCAAATGCGTGCGCCCGCCGCGCCCTTGGCGGCCTTCAAAGTTACGGTTCGATGTGGCTGCACAGCGTTCACCCGGGGCCAGTTGGTCAGGGTTCATCGCCAAACACATGGAGCAACCCGCAAGGCGCCATTCAAAACCCGCGTCGATGAAAATCTGCGCCAATCCTTCTTCTTCGGCTTGCGCGCGCACAAGACCAGAGCCGGGAACAACCATAGCCCGCAGCCCGTCTTTCTTCTTCTTGCCTTTCAGGATAGCCGCCGCAGCCCGCAAGTCTTCGATCCGACCGTTTGTGCAAGACCCGATGAATACGGTGTCGATGCTGATGTCAGACAAAGGCGTGCCCGGTGTAAGGTCCATGTAATCAAGCGAACGCTGGGCCGCACCGACCTTGTCACCTGCAAAGTCATCCGCCGCAGGGACGGTAGCAGTGATTGGCAACACGTCCTCAGGCGATGTGCCCCATGTGACGACAGGTGCGATATCTTCGCCTTTAAGCGTGACGACCTTGTCGAAATGCGCACCTTCGTCAGTGTAGAGCGTGCGCCAATAGGCCTCTGCTGCTTCCCAAGCGGCACCTTTGGGCGCGTGAGGGCGGCCTTTGCAGTATTCATAGGTCTTTTCATCAGGCGCGATCAGGCCAGCGCGTGCGCCGCCTTCGATGGCCATGTTACAGACGGTCATGCGGCCTTCCATGGACAGATCACGGATCGCTTCACCACAATATTCAATCACATAGCCTGTGCCGCCGGCCGTGCCGGTGGCACCAATGACGGAAAGCGTGATGTCCTTGGCCGTCACACCGGGACGAAGTTTGCCGGTGATTTCGACCTTCATGTTCTTGGACTTTTTCTGGATCAGCGTTTGCGTTGCCAAAACGTGCTCAACCTCGGACGTACCGATGCCATGTGCCAGCGCACCAAAGGCACCATGCGTAGCGGTGTGGCTATCACCACATACGACGGTCATGCCGGGCAAGGTCCAGCCCTGCTCTGGACCGACAATATGCACGATGCCCTGACGCACGTCGGAGACCGGATAATAGTGAATGCCGAATTCCTTGGCATTGGTATCAAGGGCTGCGACCTGAATGGCGCTGTCTTCTGTCATATTCTTGGGGTCATCACGGCCTGCCGTTGTTGGCACGTTGTGGTCGGGTACCGCGATAGTCTTTTCAGGTGCGCGGACCGGACGGCCTGCCATGCGCAACCCCTCAAAGGCTTGGGGGCTGGTCACTTCGTGGACCAGATGGCGGTCAATATACAGTAAGCAAGTGCCGTCTTCGGCTTCGTGGGCGACATGCGCGTCCCAGATTTTATCATAGAGCGTTTTGGGGGACATTGTCCTCTCCCGTATCAAAATGTAAGTTGTCTTGAGGTGTGCGGAAAAGTTGGGGGCTTACCCGCGCGCAAGGATTGTGCTGCGCGCACCAAAGAAGCGCCAAGGCAGGCGTGCGCGATCATCCATGTCGAAAACTTTTTTCATAGCCGGTCAGATACACGTGAAAGTGCCGCGAAACAAGCCTTCGCGAGATGCTTCTGCACCCCCTGCTAGACCATGTTGGGATGAACGCCGACGGTTGCCGCCAGTGCTTCGACAGTTGTTTCCGGATCGAAATAGTCATTGTCGGCCGCGTCGGTCCAAAGCACTTCGATTTCATAGTTGTTTTCGATGAATGTCTGAATGTCGTCGGTTGTCGGATTTGACTCACCTCGGAAGAAGGCCGACGATTCTTCAAATTCGGCGTCGGGGAAGTCATCGGGATTGAGCAACTTGGCTTGAATGAATATCCCTTCCACCGTTTCACCATTTTCCACGATGCTGCCTTCGGTTGCCACAAACCCGACCACAGGCGTATTTGACGCACCCTCCATATCAATATCGACTGTCAAGATAAGGCGATGCTCACCAGTGTCTGACGTATCCAAGGGATTTCCATTGTCGAATTCAGTGATCGTCGCGAATGTCTCGATGTCATCTTCGATATTCGCCAACACGTAAAAATCTGTCGAACCCTGATCGTCGCGCAATGTCGCCTCGCCAGTGACAAGGACAAGTGTATCCTTCTCGTCGGCAGTCGCGTTTTGGTTGTCATCCAAGCCGCCAGAAGCAAGCCCGTCGCCGCCCCAAATATAGATTGTGTCGGACCCACCCTCACCGCGAAGCGTATCGGTGCGATCAGTTGCCTCCACCAATTCACCATCGACTTCGCGCGCACCAAAACCGCCAAAGATCACGTCGTCACCGCGACCACCACGGATGATATCGGACCCGTATCCCCCGTTCAGCGTATCGTTGCCTGCACCGCCGAGAATTGTATCGTTACCGTCGTCTCCGTTGATGGTGTCGTCGCCCGCGCGCCCTTCAAGGACATCGCGATTGTCGCCGCCGTTGATTGTATCGTCACCCTCACCGCCGATGACGGTATCCAATCCAGCGAATGCATTGATGGTGTCGTTCCCGGTGTAGCCGAAGATCAGATCGTCGCCATTCGTACCATTTAGCGGAATATCATCGCCGAATGTACCACTGACTTCATTGCTGTCATCATTGTTGCCGTTTTCGTCATCGCCGCCTCCCAGTGCCGGGATCAAGAAAACGCCACCGAGGAGCAGGAGCAGGATAATAGACGTAGACATGAAACCGATCTCGCAGTGCAACTTTGGCTCATTGGTAGAGGCCCTTTGATGATCCGACAAGCCTTGCTTCGCTTTGCGGTGCCGTCACCCAACTGAAATCAACAGCAATGCTTGTCCGCACAGGCCGCGACGTGCAAGTCTAGGGCAAGTTCAAAAATAGCATGAGGCAAATGGCAAACCACGACATCAGTTTGGGCAATACGTCCCTTGATGCGTCCTCGGAGGCGACCATTGAGGAAGTGATTGATATCAGCACCGATTTGTTGTCGCAGGGGCAGATGCTGGTCGAAATGCTGTTTCGGACCTGGAACCTTTATCAGCTTCTGATCGCACTTGGCGTTTTCGTCTTTGCCCATCTGTTGCGGGCAAGTCTGGGTCCACGCATCCGGGCATGGATGGCCGCAAGGGAAAACTGGCCCAAATGGCGGATGCGGGTGCTTGTGGTGGTGCACCAAAGACTCAGCGCGATATTTTTTGTCACGTTGATCTGGGCCGTGATCTACCTGATGCGGGAAGTCACTTGGCCGAGCCGAAGTTACCTTCTCAGCATTATCGGCACACTGGCCTTTGCCTGGCTTGGCATTGTCTTTGCAACGCGGCTTATCAAGAGCCCCCTGCTGCGCAAACTGGTGCGTTACGGGGCGTGGATCTGGGCCACATTGCAAATTCTTGGCCTATTGGACACCGCAGAGCGGTTGCTCGATAGCATTGGCTTCAGCATTGGCGAAATCCGCTTTTCGCTTCTGCTGCTTGTCCAGGGGCTTGTTATTCTTGGTGTTTTGATCGCACTCGCGCGCTTCTTCACGACCACAACTGCAACACGGATCATTGCGAACGAGGATATCAGCCCATCCATGCAGGTCCTGATCGTGAAGGGCGTACAAATTGCCTTCTACGGCGCGGCTTTCTTTCTGGGAGTGCGTGCGCTGGGTATTGACCTGACCGGCCTTGCTGTTCTGTCAGGTGCGATTGGTGTCGGTCTTGGTTTTGGTTTGCAAAAGGTGGTCTCGAACCTTGTGTCGGGTGTCATCATCCTGCTCGACAAGTCCATCAAACCCGGCGACGTCATCAGCCTTGGGGATACATTCGGTTGGATCAACTCTCTGGGTGCGCGCTATGTGTCTGTGGTCACCCGCGACGGGCGCGAATATCTGATCCCGAACGAAGACTTGATTACCGGGCAAGTGGTGAACTGGTCGCACTCCAACGATTTTGTGCGTCTCGATATCCATTTCGGCACCGCATACCATGACAACCCACATGAGGTCCGGCGTATCGCAATTGAAGCCGCCCAAAGCGTCGATAGGGTTCTCAGCGATCGCAATACGGTTTGTCATATCGTGGGTTTCGGGGACAGTTCCGTCGATTACATCCTGCGCTTTTGGATCAAAGACCCAACGGGCGGTTTGACCAACATCCGCGGCAACGTTTTCCTTGCGCTTTGGGACGCTTTTGATGCCAATGGGATCAGCATCCCATTCCCGCAACGTGAGGTGAAGCTTTTGGAAAGCGAGCAGGTGACCGTAAAGATCGATCAACCATGAGCGCGCCTTTGAAAGGTTGGAACCATGTTCCTGACGTGCCGCTGCAGGTCTCGCCCTTTTTCACGTGGCCGTTGCGCCCGCTCCAGATGCTCAAATGGGTCTGGAACTCTTGGTTTCTAATCACCGAGAAACTGATTATCGTCGCTATTGCGTTCGCATCGTTTTACTGGTTCCAACCGCCGCTGGAAGAAACCAAAATGCTGGCATTCGGTTGGATAGCTGAGATTTATTTGAGAAACCTTTTGCTGATGAGCGCCGTGGCAGGCGGGCTTCATCTCTATTTCTATACCTTCACCAAACAGGGCCAAAAGCTGAAATACGACCCGCGACCGTTGATGAAGAACGGCAAGCAATTCACGCTGGGCGGGCAGATCCGGGATAACATGTTCTGGACACTGGCCAGCGGTGTCACCGTTTGGACGGCCTACGAAGTCTTGATGTTCTGGGCCATGGCCAACGGCTACGCACCGATGCTGACGTGGGCTGCAAATCCGGTCTGGTTTATCGCTTTGTTTCTGCTGATTCCCGTGTGGGAGAGCTTCTATTTCTATTGGATCCATCGGCTCTTGCATGTGCCGTTCTTGTACAAACATGTCCACGCCTTGCATCACCGCAATATCAACGTGGGCCCGTGGTCCGGGCTGTCGATGCATCCGGTGGAGCATGTGATTTTTCTGGGAAGCGTGTTGATCCATTGGATCGTCGCGGCGCATCCGGTGCATATCCTGTTCCATATGCAATACTACACGCTCACCGCTGCAACGACACATACCGGGTTTGAGGGACTGTTGGTGAAGGACGAAAATCGGCTGAAGCTGGGGACGTTCCATCACCAAATGCATCACCGCTATTTCGAATGTAACTATGGATCGCTCGAAATTCCGTGGGACAAGCTATTCGGCTCGTTCCATGACGGCACGGATACCGCAAATGAGGCCATGAAGGAACGGCGCAAGCGGATTATGGGGTAGGTCGGAAGAAAGGGCCGATCCACAGAACGGCCCTTTTCAGATGCGTAGCATTTAGCCAAAGTAATGTGGAAAACCGGAGATAAAGTAGGTCCGAAGGCTATAAAGATGCAGGTTCAACCGGTCCCGATCATCGGTAGAGTTCGGGGCAATTTCCGGGTTCATGACGCGATGTTGGAGCTTGAGCAAGGCCATCACCTATTCCTCCAAGAAGTACGAAAGCTGCTCAACGAAGCCATATTTACGCATCATCGCATCGCCTTCGGGTGTGCGGCTAATGGCGCGCGTGGCTTCGAGGTCTTTGACCTCGCCGACGACGGCGACTTGGTGAGGATCATTGGGGTCGCGCAGGATCGCTGTTATCTTCATGGCATCACCGAAGATCGCCTCTTGCTCGGCATGATATTCCGGCAATCCCATCGGATTTTCTGTTGTTGAAACGCGTGCAATAGAAACCATCATTGTCATCTTAAATCCCTTTCCTGTTTATCTCATCGCCCGTTCATCGCCGGGCATACGCAATGATTGCAGAATGCCGATTGCAGGATAAGATAGTGATGATTGCGATGATAATTCGATGGGATCGAACAATGATTGACCAGTTACGGCCGATGGAGATTTTTCAATGTGTGGCAGAGCTTGGGTCATTCCGGGCGGCGGCGAAGAAGCTGAAGCTATCGCCGTCTGTGATTAGCCACCACATCACGCAGTTGGAGGCGCAATTGGGCACGCCGCTGCTCTATCGGTCCACGCGGCGGATGTCTTTGACAGATGCGGGTTCTGAGCTGCTGGCAGCCTCTCAGCGGATGACTGCGGCTGCATACGAAGGGCTTGCCGCAATGAACAGACGCGCCCATCAACCCGTTGGTAAACTGTCGATCACCGTCAACACTGGCAGTGCAAGCAACCCTTTTGCCCAGATTTACACAAGCTTTGCCAAAGCCTACCCGAAGATCCAGCTTTCGATACATCTTTCAGACTATGATGTCCCGTTAGAAGGGTCACAGTTTGATCTGGCAATTCGGGGAAAGCCGGGCGGTTTGGAAGACACTGCATACCGTGCGGCGAAGCTGGGGTATATACCGTTTGGTATCTTTGCGTCACCGCAATACATCGCAACGCGCCCACCCGTTGCGACGCTAGACGAATTGAATGGGTGGGACAGGATCCAGGCGCCTGTTATTCCGTGGAGTGTCTTTGCAAAAATGGCGGATGGAGAAACGGCAACGACCGAACCAAGTATCGTCGTTTCCTGTGACAACTTTGAAATGGGCAGACAGTTCATGTTGCAGGGGCTTGGGTTCATGATCGAAGCAACCGCCCTCTTTGCCGATGATGTCGCCGCCGGTCGTGCCGTTCAAGTTCTTCCAGGTCAAAAACTTCGGCCGCTTGCCGTCCATGCAATCTATCCCGCAAATGCGCCATCTGACAGCCCAGCACGCCTATTGATCGACCATATGCTCGGCTTGGATTGGATGGTTGAAGCTGGTTATTGGGCCAGAGAAATCTGAACCGCAATCAAAAAAGGCCGCGCAATCGAAGCCGCCTTTTCAGTATTCTTGGTCCAGACGAGCCTAGCCTTTATTCATACGGTTCTCGATCAGATCATCCACGACGGACGGATCAGCCAGAGTTGACGTATCGCCCAGCGCGCCGAAATCATCCTCGGCAATCTTACGCAAGATACGTCGCATAATCTTACCCGAGCGCGTCTTCGGCAGACCCGGCGCCCATTGTATAAGGTCGGGCTTTGCAATCGGGCCAATCTCAGAACGGACCCAGACCTCAAGCTCTTTGCGCAACTCTTCGGATGGCTCTTCGCCGTTCATCAAGGTCACGTAGGCGTAAATACCTTGGCCCTTGATGTCATGCGGATAGCCGACCACCGCCGCCTCTGCGACCTTGGCGTGGGCCACAAGCGCACTTTCGACTTCTGCGGTGCCCATCCGGTGGCCTGAGACGTTGATGACATCATCAACGCGGCCCGTGATCCAATAATACCCATCTTCATCGCGGCGGCAGCCGTCACCGGTGAAGTAGTAGTTTTTATAGTCTGCGAAATAGGTTTTCTCAAAACGCTCATGGTCGCCCCAAACGGTCCGCATCTGCGCGGGCCAGCTATCTTGAATACACAAGACACCTTCTGCCGCCGTGTCATGGATTTCTTCACCCGTGGTCGGCTCCAGAATGACAGGCTTGATACCAAAGAATGGCAATGTGGCAGAGCCTGGCTTTGTCGTCGTGGCACCCGGCAATGGTGTCAGCAGATGCCCGCCCGTTTCCGTTTGCCACCACGTATCGACAATGGGCGCTTTGCCTTTGCCCACTACGTCATTGTACCAATTCCATGCCTCTGGATTGATCGGCTCACCCACAGTGCCCAGCACTTTGATGTCCGAAAGGTTGTATTTCTCGACAAATTCATTGCCCTGCGCCATCAAGGCACGGATCGCCGTCGGCGCTGTATAGAACTGGTTCACTTTGTGCTTTTCGCACACCGCCCAGAACCGACCCGCATCCGGATAGGTTGGCACCCCTTCAAACATGATGGTTGTGGCACCATTGGCGAGCGGTCCGTAGACAATGTAGCTGTGGCCCGTCACCCAGCCCACGTCAGCAGTACACCAGAAGATATCACCATCGTGGTAGTCAAACGTGTATTGCTGCGTCATCGCCGCATAAACCAGATAGCCGCCTGTAGAATGCACCACGCCCTTTGGTTGGCCGGTCGAGCCTGACGTATACAAGACGAACAACGGATCTTCGGCGTTCATCTCCTCCGGCGGACAGTCGGCGCTCACTTTCGCTTCCAGATCATGCAGCCAGTGGTCAAGCCCGTCACGCCAAGCGATTTGCTGTCCGGTGCGTTTAACCACGAGGCATTTCACACTGTCGAAATCATGCAAGAGCGCCTGATTGACGCTGTCCTTGAGGTTCGTGACCCGCCCACCGCGCGGTGCGCCGTCAGAGGTAATCACAACCTTTGCGTTGCAGGCATTCACCCGCGCGCCAAGCGCCTCCGCAGAGAACCCCGCAAAAACGATCGAATGGATCGCACCGATGCGTGCGCAGGCGAGCATGGCAAAGGCCGCCTCTGGGATCATTGGCATGTAAAGGACAACACGGTCGCCTCTGCCAACGCCCAGCTCCTTCAAGCTGTTCGCCATCAAACAGGTCTTTTCGTGCAGCATTTTGTAAGTGATGTGCTGCGCCTCATCATCTGGGCTATCAGGCTCCCAGATAATCGCAGTTTGATCGCCGCGCGTTTCTAGATGGCGGTCAATGCAGTTTGCACTGACGTTCAGTGTACCGTCTTCAAACCATTTGATCGCTACATTGCCGGGGGAAAAGCTGGTGTTCTTTACCTTGGTATAGGGCTTGATCCAGTCAAGACGCATGCCGTGTTCGCCCCAAAATGCCTCTGGATCATCGATAGACGCGGCGTACATCTTTTCGTATTTTGCTTTGTCGGCATGTGCGTTGGCGGCCATCTGCGCAGATGGTGCATAGGTTTTGTTTGACATGACGCCCTCCCTCTCGTTGGTCATTCGGATGGGGGCTACGGCCCGCCACCACCTTCAGATGACATCATGAGGAAAAACCGGGCGAATCCAAGCAATCACTGCATTGATGCGGCGCGGCGAAACTGCGCGGGATCTTAAGCGTCGTGTCGGAATGTCAGACTGACAGCATCAGCGCGTGTTAGCCCTCTGGCCTGCAGTTCCTTGTCAGACACCGCAGCGATCGCCTCAAGCGCTTGCATACGCGAATTGTTTTCTGCCAGCTTGTGAAGCAGTGCGGCAATCGAGCGAAACGGGACACTTGCCAATTCCAAAAACATTTCTCGGTTTGTAATCAGTGTATTATCAGGACGGATAGCCATAGGGCACCTCGAAATAAAGATCAGTCCTCCCAGGGAACAAACTATGAATTTCGCAGCAGCGCAACAACCGCGATTTGCGCATTGCCCCTATGCGAGGCACGCATTGGTCAGGGCGCAGTCATGAAAAAAGCAGCGCGGCAAACGGGCCGTGCTGCGTTCTGTTTATGGATTTTTCTTGGCGTTTCGAGCTTCCCAAGGCGCATCAGCTACCGAGATCGACTTGGCGCGGGGGGCTCGCTTCGATTTGGCCGCAGGCGCTTTGGCCGCCTTGGGAACCGGCTTTGCCGTTAAAACTGGCTCTGCGTTCTTGGCTGGCTGTGTTATTGCCTTTGCTGCGATCGGCTTCTTTGCCGGCTGTGCTTTCTTTTCGGCAACGACCTTCGGCTTCGCCGCTTTCGGCACGACTTTGGCTGGCTCAACCTTTTTCGTCGCCTTGACAGAGGCCGCCTTGGCCTCTGGTTTCGGCGTCGCTGGATTCGCGACAGGCTTCGTCTCAACAACAAGCTTCGGCTTCGGCGCAACAGGTGCAACGGCCTTCTTTGCGACAGCTGGCTTTGCTTTCGCCTTTGGTGCTGCCGCTGTCTTCTTCAGCGTGGATGCTTTCGGCTTTGTCATGAAATATGGCGTAAACAATGCGCGCTGCGCCGTCGCAGCCTGATCTATTATCACATCTGTCAAACGCATGTGCTGGCCAATGACTGCGCTTGCAGCGGTCATAGCCTGAGCGGAAAGTGTCAATGAAAGTGCGGGTGTCAAAACGATTCCCCCTTATTGCGTTGTGAAATCCGCTGTAAGTCTAGCACATTATATGCGGCACCGCAGCAACAATTCTGCACCGCAGCGATGACAGCAAAAAGGCCGCCCCAAGGCGGCCTCTGCACATTGTCAATTCAACTCCGTCAGTCCGGCTGATCCATGCGGACCTTACAGCGCAAGCGCCCCTTCACCGGCCTGCTCCAATTGAGGTTAACAGAGCGTCCATCTGCCCCTTGCGCAGCTTGCGGCCAAGGCAAGTCATGCACCACAGCACCGCCGCTATCCGTGATCGCTGCTTCTGGCATGACATGCTCTAGCCCAAGCGCATGGCCGTCGAACGGCAGCGCATTGCCGGTGTCAAGAACCCAGGTCGCCGCCTCTGTTTGCTGCTCAAACGAAAGGCTTGTCGGATTGGACACCGGCTCATTAACATTGTGGAATGTATTGGCAGAGAATGTGAAACTCCGTGTCCGACTATAGTCGAGATCGGCAAATGTCGTATCTACATTCTCCACACGGTCAATGCGGCCATTGATCGACCGAAAGACATTCCCGACAACGGCAAAACCGTTGATGTAGTGGCC